>JAWAEI010000001.1:0-34648 GCA_038891475.1 Candidatus Pacearchaeota archaeon
TATCCTTGATTTCTTCGCTGGTTCAGGAACAACCGCCCACGCTGTTATGAAACTTAACAAAGAAGATGGAGGTAAAAGAAAGTTTATTTTAGTTCAACTTGACGAACCTGTTGATGAAACAAAAGAAACAGGAAAAAACGCTAAAAAATTAGGATTAAACACAATTGCTGACATTTGTATTGAAAGACTAAAAAGAGTATCCGAAAAGATGAAAAAAAGCGATGATGAAAAATTAATAAAAGAAAATGAAAACCTTGATTTAGGATTTAAAGTATTCAAACTTGCGCCTTCAAACTTTAATTTAAAAGAAGAATTTGAACTTGAAGAAAACAAAAATTTAGAAGAACTTAAAAAACAGTATTTAGAAAAACTATCTTTTTTTGTTGATCAACCATTAGTATATGGCAAGAGTTCAAAAATAAATGTTGTTTATGAAATATTAATAAAAAATGGCTTTTCGCTAACTTCAAAAATTGAAGAAATAAAAATAGCTGATAATATTTTTTACTACGCAAAAGATGAAAAAAACAATCTAGAAATATTTATCAATCTTGAAGAAAAAATAACTGATAAAACTGTTGAAGAGATAAGAACAAATGACTGGGACTTAAGTATCTCAAAATATAGAGAAATTGAATACGAAGAAGTTAAGTATGAAAAACCGGGTGTTTTAAAGAAGAAAATTTTAGAGTTAGAAAAAGACATTGTTAAGAGATTAAAAGAAATAAACCTTTAAAATCCGACGAAGATATCACCGAAGAAAATAGGGCCAAATTGAAATATGCTAGAATACACTTTGAAGAGTTAAATAAAAAGCAGAAGAAATTCAAATATTATTTTAAGTTCCTTTCTCCACAAGATTTTCCACAGTTCTTCGAATCCATAAAATCTGGAAACTATAAGAAATACACGAGCAATCTTGAAGCTGAATTAAGAGATCCTATATTATAAAGTTTAGAATTCATTTTTTCATGAAGAAAGTTTCTTTTATAATAAAATTTTTAAAGTATTTTTATAATATATCTTAATGCCAAAAGTAAGAATAAAATTGAATAGTACAGATATAGATATGATCAATCTTGTCTGTAAGTCTATAGAAGAAATAGCTAAAAAATCAGGAATTTCAATATCAGGACCAATACCCTTACCGACAAAAAGGCTTAGAATAACTACAAGAAAATCGCCTTGTGGAAATGGAACGGCAACATTCGATAACTTTGAAATGAGAATACATAAAAGACTTATAGATATTCCAGCAAATGAAAAGGTTCTCCATAATATAATGAAAATGCAAATTCCAAAAAACGTAAATATAAAAATTGAGATGAAGGATTAGGGAAAAAATATATACTCTAAAATAAATTTGTTTTTAAATAAAAAAATAATGTTTCTTTTATGATTAATGAACTTTCTCAGTTGAACCACCCATCAATCGAATTAGATGGGGGAGGTAAGATAATCCTCCTCAATACTGGAGCCGTCATTGATCCAGAAGCAGAAGCCATGTTACAAGCGTTAAATTCTCGCTCTACAGGCGGTTTAGAAAGCCATCTAAAAGAATTGGAGAAAAAAGGGGCTGATGGCTTTATGAATAAGTACTATATAGGTTATGGTCATAAATCAATAGGAGATTGTGGGAGCATTACTATCTTTATAGAAGGAATTTCTATGCTAGAAGTAAAAGCAATACAAGACAACCCCTTATATGCTGGACAAGAGTCATCTACAAGATACCTAGACTTTTCAAAACAACATTTTATAAACCCAACTGGAACAAAAGAAGGAGAGGATATATTAAAAACTGAAAGAGAATTTTACATTAATAGCATAGAACCAACAAAAAAATTTTTAAGGGAGAGACATAAGAAAGAGGAAGGACTGGGCATCAAAGAGTATGAGAAAGCTATAAAACTAAAGACATTCGATATAGTAAGGGGACTTCTACCAGCAGGGGTTTCAACAAACTGCACTTGGCACACAACAATGAGACAAGTTGCTGATAAACTTCTATTCTTAAGACACCACCCTCTTCCGAGAGTAAGAGAAATAGCAAACAAATTAGGAGAACTATTAGAGCAGCATTACCCAAATTCATTCAAACACAAAAGATATGAATTAATAGAAGAATATCAAGAGATAGTGGCTAAGAATTATTATTATCATGACCAAAACTCACCAGAAGAACCGGTCATAGATTTTAGTAAAATAAATTATGAAGAAATAAAAAAGTTTGAAGAAATTTTTCATAAAAGACCTAGAAAAGCAGAGCTACCAAAATATCTTGGGCAATTAGGAACAATTGAGGTGAGATTTAAATTGGACTTTGGGTCATATAGAGATTTGCAAAGACATAGAAGCCTAATACAGAGAATGCCATTATTAACTACTGAGCTTAATTTTAATAATTGGTATATTGAGAACTTCTCTCCGGAGATAAGGTGTGATCTTCTGAAACATTTAGAGGATATAGAAACAAAAATAAAAAAGATGAATATACCTATAGAACAGAAACAATACTTTATTCCTATGGGCTATAATATATCAAATAGGGTGGTTGGGGATTTACCTCATATTATCTACATGGTAGAGTTAAGAGATTCATCAAGTGTACACCCAACACTTAGGAGGATAGCAAAAATAATAGGGGATGCTATAGAAAACAAATTAGGAATCCCCTTGCATAGAGACACAAGTTCTCAAGAGTTCAGTGTAGAAAGAGCATCGCAAGATATAATTTCAAAAGAAAGGGATTAAAGAAATTAACGCCCCGACCAGGACTCGAACCTGGATGCCGTAAAACGGCGCGGATTTTTGTAATATCTTAATTCTCAACCAGTAAACTAATTTAAAAAATTTTAGGTTTATAGCAATCCGCTGCAATACCCTTATGCGATCGGGGCTGAAACATCTAATAAATAAAACATTATAAAGATTTCCTTTCAATTCTCAAAATTTAAAAAAATAATATAGCGGAGGCAGGATTTGAACCATGCGATCTCAGGGTTTCCCTTTCTCTCTTAAAAATCATCTAAATGAAATGATATGGGCCCTGCGAGGACTCCAGGCTCCTCTACTCCGCTATAGAACATAAAAAATAAATAGCATATACTTATAAAGATTTCTAATTTAAAAATCAAAGATATAAATTTTTAAAGATGGTTTCATCTTAGTTGAAGTTATATTAAAAAATGGAGATTCTTTTCTTAGGGATAGATGAAGCCGGACGAGGTCCAGTTATAGGTCCAATGGTTCTAGCCGGATGTTTAGCTGATTCTAAAACATTAGAGGAATTAAAAAAAATTGGTGTAAAGGACAGCAAACAATTAACCCAAAGAAGAAGAGAATTCCTAGAAAAAAGGATAAAAGAAATTGTAAGAAAATTTGAAATTGTGGTTTTAGACCCTGAACTAATTGATACAAGAAGTAAGAAATGGGGAAATTTAAATGAATTAGAAGCAGTAATGGCTGCCGAAATAATAAATAAACTTAACGAGGGGAGCAGAAAAATAAGGGTAATACTAGATTGTCCTTCACCCTCTCCTGATAAATGGAGAAATTTACTTAAAAATTATATCAAAAACAGATCTAACTTAGAAATAGTCTGTGAACATAAGGCAGATATAAATCATGTAATTGTCTCTGCAGCATCAATTTTGGCAAAATGTCAGAGAGAAAGAGAAATGGAAAAGATAAAAAAGATTTATGGAGAGGATGTAGGTTCTGGCTATGGTTCTGATCCAAGAACAAAGAAATTTTTAGAGGAAAATGCGGATAGTTACTCTGACAAAAATTTCTTCCGAAAAACTTGGGCTAGTTGGAAAAGGGCGAGCTCAAACCTAAAACAAAAGAAACTTTTTGAATAATTTACGAATTCTTTAAAAACTCAACAAGATTAATTTAGTTAATGACGTATATAAAAAAGCTGGTGATGCAAGGATTTAAAAGTTTTCCAAAAAAAACAGAAATCATATTCTCAAAAGGAATAAATGTGATAGTTGGCCCAAATGGCAGTGGTAAGTCAAACATATCTGACGCTATATGTTTCGCTCTGGGTAGGTTGAGTATGAAATCAATAAGGGCTGCAAAAGCCGAGAATCTTATATTCCTGGGAACAAAATCCACCCCTCCTTCTAAAGAAGCAATAGTAGAGATTGTATTAGATAATTCAGAAAAAACTTTCTCTTACGAGAGTGAGGAGATATGCATAAAAAGAATAGTAAAAAAAGATGGCCAGAGCATATACAAAATAAATAACGAAACAAAAAACCGCTATGATGTTCTAAATCTACTTGCGCAAGCGGGAATAGATCCCTATGGATTTAATATAATTCTTCAAGGAGAAATACAAAATTTTGTAACAATGCAACCAGAAGAAAGAAGAAAAATAATTGAAGAAGTATCTGGAATTTCTGTTTATGAACAACAAAAAGAGAAAGCTTTAAGAGAATTAGAAAAAACAGAAGAAAAATTAAAGGAAATAAATTCGATTTTGAGAGAAAGAACAAATTATCTCCTCAATTTAGAAAAAGAAAGACAACAAGCTCTTAAATATAAAAAATTAGAAAGTGATCTGAAAAAACTCAAAGCGAGTATAATCTCTCATGACTTACATAAAAAAACAAAAGAGTCTGAAAAAGCAAATATAGAAATAATCAAGAAGAATGAAGAAATAGAAAAATTGAAAAACACGATATTTGGGTTAGAGGAACAAATTAAAAATGCAGATTCAGAAGCTCAAAAAATAAATATTGAAATAAAAAAATTAACTGGGGTAGAACAAGAATCTTTAAATACAGAGATTGCCGATTTAAGAGTAGAACTGGCTGGATTAAAGACAAAAATAGAAAATTATGAAAACCAATTATCTTCTCTACTTAATCAAAAGAATAATCTTAAAAAAACAATAGAGGAGTTAGAAGATTTCTTATCTAAAATAAAAAAGGAACCCTTTTCAAAAGAGAAAAAAAGAGACGAAATAAATAAGAAAAAAAGAGAGTTAGAGGTTCTAGAAGAAAAGAGAAAGAAGTTTTATATTTGGAAATCTGAATGCTTAAGTTTAGAAGAAAGGATTTCTGATAAAAAAAATTTAATACAAAATTATGAAAGGGATATAAAAACAATAAACAAACAAATAGAGATGATCTCTATTGAAATTGTAGACGAAAAGGCCGATAAAAATAAATTAGAAAAAGTAAGATCCTTATTAAAGGAAAAAAAAGCTCTTTTGGGCTCTTTATTAAAGAAAGAAATTGAATTAGAAAAGACAATTTCTTCAAATGAGTCTGAAATTGAATTGCAGAAGGATATGCTTGAAAAAATCCTAAAATTAGACATTTGTCCTCTATGTAAAAATAGAATAACTCCAGAACATATAGGGACTATAAAAAAAGATGTAGAGTCAAAAACAATCTTATTAAAAAAGGAAATAGAAAATTCAAATAAAGAGTTAAGGGAGATATATCAAAAAAAAGAGGTAATAACTAATGATATAGAAAACCTAATCCAAGAGATATCTAAAATAGAATTAGACATAGCAAAATTAAAATCCATAAGTGAAAAAAGGGCCTCATTAAATATTTTAGAAGAAAAGATAAAGGAAACAAGAAAAGATGTCGAAAATATGGAAAAGAGGAGAGAAGAAATTCTGAAATTGATAGAAGAAAATTCAAATATAGAAGAGAAATATGAGATTCTAAAAATAGAGATGAGGGAAATACTAATGATGGAAAAAGAGAATATAGAACCAGAAATAGAGTCAAAAAAGAGGGAAATTGAAAAATTAAAGATATATCTTAAACAGACGAATGAAAAGGAAGAAGAAATAATCAAACAAAAATCTGCCATAATAAATCTCATAAATGAAAAGGAAAAATCTTTTTATGAAAAGAAGAAGCAAGAAGAAGCGCTCAAAAAAAGATTTGAAGAAATTTTAAATAAAAGAGACTCTATTTATTCTGAAATAAAGAAAAAAGAATCTGAAGTCTTCACAAAGAGGCAAGAGATTAGGAGATTAGAGGAAGAAGTAAATGAGATAAGAATAAATAAAGCAAGGATTGACGCCGAGCTTAAATCACTTGAATCAGAAATGTCTGAATTCTCTGGAGTGGAGATAATCAAGGCAAGTAGGGAGATCTTGAACCAAAAACTCTTAAAAGTCCAAGAAGATTTGTCGAAAATTGGTAATGTAAACCTACGTGCTTTGGAAGTTTATGACGCGGTTAAGAAAGAATATGATTCCATAAAACAAAAATTAGAAGTGATATTAAAGGAAAAAGAGGAGATAGGAAGGGTTATATCTGAAATAGATTCTAAGAAAAAAAGGGTTTTTTTCCAAACAATGAAAAAAATTAATGAATTAATGACAAGAAATTTTTTCCAATTAAGTTCAAAAGGAGAAGCTTTCCTGGAAGTAGAAAACAAAGATAATCCTTTTGAAGATAAAAGCGGAGTTTATATAGTTGTCAAAACAGGACATGGAAAATATTTTGATGCAAAATCTCTTTCTGGGGGGGAGCAGACTCTGTTGGCACTCTCTCTTATTTTTGCGATACAAGAGTATAAGCCATACTATTTCTACCTCTTCGATGAAATAGATGCGGCTTTAGATAAAAAAAATTCAGAACGTTTAGCTGGTCTCTTAAATAAGTATATGGTAAAAGGACAATACATAATAATAACCCATAATGATGAAGTCATATCCCGTGCAACAAATATTTATGGTGTAACAATGCCTGGAAGCGATGGCGTAAGTAAAATAACCAGTATCAAGATCTAGCTAAATAGTAACTACCACAAGAGGGTTACTAAAAGAAATGTTTATAAACCACACATTCTTAAAAAGAGTATGGGATTAGAAAAAATAATAAAGGATGGGAGAAAATTAGCATCTCCATTATTTATTGCAACGGCTTTATCTTTAAATGCTTGTTCGATCGGAGCTTTAAATAATAGGGAGTACTTAGATAGTAGAGTACAACCTTCAGACAAACAAGTCAATGAAGCTATGAAGATTTTGAATGTTCAAGACGTATCTCAATTAGGTATTTTGAGAAATAGTAAAGGAAAAATATATATAATGCGTGAAAGAGATAAAGATCTATTGAGACTAACTGCTGGGATATATTGTGGAAGTATTAATATTTTCATAAAAAGAGAAGAGATTATTATGTCAGGGTATTATTCCCAATCTAAAAACCCAGAACCCTTAGATAGTGTTTTGAAAAGGGCTGATAAAAACTATGATAAAATTATCACAGAAAAAGAAGCAAAAGATATTTACAAAAAAGTCCTTTATAAAAGAATCAAAGAAAGTAAATCAAATTACTCAAGCTGAAGGAATATTGTGTAAATTTAGTCGAGGATAGATTTATTAAATCTATTATTTGTCTATTTTTGATGGATAAAACTGAACTTTTAGAATATCTTAAAAGGGCTGGTTTTTCTAAGAAAATAGTAGATGCATTCTCATCAGTTAATAGAGAAGATTTTGTCCCTCCTGAACTCGAAGAGCAAGCATATGAGAATACGGCATTACCGATAGGTGAGGGTCAAACAATTTCGCAGCCATACACAATTGCTATAATGTTATCAGAGCTAAAACTTAGAGCTGGTCAAAAGGTTTTGGAAGTTGGGTCTGGCTCTGGTTATGTTCTAGCACTTATATCTAAGATTATAGGAAAAAGGGGGCGTGTCTATGGCATAGAAATAATAAAAAAAATTGCGGATAAATCTAAAAAGGCTTTAGTCGACTTCAAAAACGTTCGGGTTTACAATAGAAATGGATATAAAGGTCTTCCGGAAGAAACCCCTTTTGATAGAATCTTAATAAGTGCCGCATGTCGTGAAATCCCTCAACCACTTCTAAACCAGTTAAAAGATGGGGGCCTTCTTGTAGCTCCACAAGGTTCCCGTTTTGAGCAAGATATCGTTGTTATGCAAAGAAAAGGTAACGAATTCTTACTCAAAACAAGAATCCCGGGTTTTATATTTGTCCCACTTGTCGAAGAAACAGAACAAAACATACAAAACAAGAAGTAACTTAATAATAACTTTCACCAAACTCCTCTTTCTCTGGCTTCTTTGTAAGGAGCACTATCAACACAACTACTAATATGATAAAGATTATTGCGAGCAAAATTGTTATAACTAAAATCAGATTACTGCTACCGCCTTCCGCTGTCTTAATAACAAAAGCTGTTGCCTCTTTTACACTAGAGGGGGGCTTAGTAAACTCAAGAGTCTCCACAACCTTATCATCAGGAGTTAAAATGCTTACAAAATATTTTTGTTGGCTAGATACTTTAGATTCTGCTTCAACCGTAACACTCTTACTTGAGTAAGGAGGTATAGCAACAAGATACTCGCTAACCCTAACAGAAACTTCACTTGTTGATTGGGGAACAATTCTATAAACTTTTATTTCATTTGTTGGATTTATTATAAGTAGTTGATTACCTGAAACGATAAAGTTTCCAGCTGGATATTTATTCATTATCTCAATTTCATATACTTTATTAAAAATCGCCTTTTCTCCAACAACCTCTATTTCAAGAGCATAACGACCAGATTTTGCTTCATTTGGAATTTCAAACAAGAACCTAATGCTCTTGGTTGTCTCTTTACTTTCCCAACACTTTCTAGATATATTAATTCCCCAGTTCTCTTCCGGCGTTGCGTCTTTATCACACTTTAAAGCAATTAAATCTCCTATAAAAGATGTTTGTTCAATACCTAATGCAGGAATACGCGCTTTAACAAATAAATCCTTCAAGTCATTATAACCTATGTTCCTAAAAACAATATCAACAGGAACAATATCACCAGAATTAATTATTTTTGGTGCGTTAAGTGATACAAATTCAACTTTGTATGACTCTCTCTGAACTCTGATTTTATAAGGTCCAAAGTCATCCCTAACACCTCTTCCCTTAATAGTAATTGTTAAATGAGCAAAGTCGCTAAGGGTATCCTCTAAATCAAATGGAACTTCTATAGATAGACTCTGAACATATCTCTTGCCTTCTTCTACATTAAAAAATTTCGTTTTTTTAACTATATTTTTATTCTTTGTTTCTAATTCTATCTCTACATAAATATTTTGAGAATTAATTAATGAATCAAATCTAACTTCCACTACAATAAGTTCATTAGACACAACTGAAAGGGGGGTAATAGATACAACATCTCCCCCTACATCAACACCGTTTACTAAAATCCTAACATTATCTGCGATATCACGAGCGCTTATGCTCGTTGCAAAGAGTAGAATGCTCATAAAGACGGTGAGTAGGGCTGAAATTCTTTTTGCGTCCATTCTCAAAATTTATCCTTTAATGTTTTTTATAAAAAGAGACTATTTATAAACTTTATTGTGATGACATATAATATTAATCAGAGAGTAATTAAGTGCTCGACTCTTTCTTATATATTTCAAGACCAACTAAAGAATCTTCAACCGGAAAAGGACTCTCATTTATTATTATAATCTCTCTGTTTTTTGTTAAATTTAGAGAAGATAATCTGGAGATAAGTTTTTCCCATTCCTCTTTCTTTGTTTGAATGTGACTTCTTTCTCCAAGGGAACCGTACTCTATCCCAGAAAAATGTATATGTAACTCTTTATATTTTCTAAATTTCTCGAAAACTTCATTAAATTTATACTCCTTATATCTAGCAAGGATATGTGCGAAATCTATACAAAAATCGCAACCCGTTTCTAACGAAAGTTTATAAATCTCATCAATCCCGCCAAAAACATTAACTTTTCCCATCATCTCCGGCGCTAATTTTGGGGTGTATCTCTCGGTTTTGCATTTCTCTTTTATCTCTAGAATTCTCTTTTTTATATTCTCATAAGCAATTTCCCTATTATTACCGTAATAACCACAATGAAACACAACCCTATGTGCCCCAAGCCATGTTCCAACTTCACAACATTTTAAAATTCTCTCTTTACTCTTCTCCACCTTTTTTTTATCTCCTGAATTCAAATTAATCCAATAAGGTGCGTGTATGCTTAGTTTTATTTTTAATTTTCTTGCGATGTTTCCTATACGAACGGCATCATCTTTTTTGTTTATGTAGATACTATAAGTAAAAGGTATTTCACATGCTCTTAAACCTAATCTATAATACGTACTTAAATTAGCTAAGGCCTCATTCACGCCCCCCAATCCGGCTGGGCCAAAATAAATAGGCATATTAATCTTTAGTTATTAATAATAAAAAACTTTCTATACCCTCTAAGTCTATACCTTTCTAAGCAATTTTATATTTTTATTAACCTAATCTTTGTCTCTGTTGTGTCAAAATTGTTACCTAAGATAATCTTGATTCCAAAATCTTCCGCTAATTTTATAATGTCCGCTTTAACAAAGTCGTATATTATTAAATACTCGGGCTTATTCACAAGTTTCTTAAGAGTATTGGAAAAGGATCTTAATGAGACTTTTTTTATTTCATTCATGTTTTTATCTAAAAAGATAACTTTTCCTAGTTCTTTATTGCCTTCCGCAATAGTTCTTAAGTTTTTTATTACTTCGTGATCAAAACCTTTATATCCAAAAGAACCGGAATCTGTTTGGATTCCGGTTCTGTAATCCTCTTTAAAACGTCTCTCTTTTTCTAAAAAATCTTCGACAGGTACCTTCTTTCTTAACAATTGAAGAACTTCTTTACTCGTCAACTCCTCAACTTCTTTTCCATCTGGAGCTATACAAACATAAGATATCTTTGCGTTCTCGAGCACATTTTGTAAGATTAATCTTCCCCCTCTATCTCCGTCTACCATAATAGTTAATCTCTTTTCTTCACCTAATTTCTTTATACTATCTGGTAGTTTTGTTCCATTCATTCCTATAACGTTTTTAACACCAGATCTTAACAGATTCAAAACGTCTGCCCTTCCTTCAACAACAATTATCTCATCTGCAGACAAATCACCACAAGGAAGCTTTTCATCCCCATACTCATTAAGATCAGAGGTTTTTATATACTCTTTTACCTCTTTTGATATTTCCTTTGAATCAATCTTACCTGCCATCTCTGCCATTAGCTTCTTGGCCCTTTCAATTATATACTCTCTTTTTGTACCTCGAACATCCTCTATTCTTTCTACTTCTACCTGGGCATCACACGGGCCTATCTTTTCGATTGTTTCTATAGCAGCAGCAACAAGCGTTGTTTCTGACTGATCAAGGGCGGTAGGAATTTTTATTTTACCAAAAGTAATTTTATCTTTCCTTTCTATCTCAACCTCAATCCTACCTATTTTCCCTTCTTTTTGAAGCTCCCTCATTTCTAAATCTGCTCCAAGAAGACCTTCTGTTTGTCCAAATATAGCCCCTATTATGTCTGGCTTCTCTAAGGCCCCTTCTACTCTAAAGGTCGCGTGTATCATATATTTTATGGAAACCGGGCTTATCTTTGCCATTTTAACTCCTTTTTTATTTTAATTATATGAAATCTAAAAGATTCCTAAGAAATATATTTATCCCTAATACTTCCTACAAACAAAATGCTAAGGGATGAACGTGAGTGTGATCTTGAATAGAGATAAATATACTTCTCTTTTTTAAGAGGGAAAATTGCTTTTTAAGTTTTTCTATTTTTTAGATAAACTTAACTCCACGTGTGTCTTAAGTATTCTGCAAAATATATGAAAAAGGTTACGAGAATGATAATCCTAAAAACTGTAGTAACAAGAAAAAAATTACTAAACCTAACTAAACAACAGATCTCTTCTCAATAGTATTTTTTAATTCACTATACTCTTTAATCTTTCCTAACTTCTCATAAAGATGAAGTAATCTTCTTCTAAATTCGTCTCTTTCCTCTGCACTTATTTTCATTTCTAATAATTTTTCATATATCCTTGCTGCCTGCCCTCTTTTCATATTTTTCTCATAAAACTCGGCCTTGTTCTTATAAAAATCTTTTATATTATTATAAATCTCTTGTCTTTTTGAGTTTGTAGGTGCTTCTCCTATAGCCTTCTTTACAGCATCGTCTGCCTTTACAAAATCACTTCCTTTTATATACATTTCAGCTTCTCTTACAAAATAATTTATTTTATCAGAAATAGATGTTGAAATTATCGCTGCGCGATTATAATATTTTGCAGCTTCTATAGGCATTTCGACGCTCTCATAAAGTTCTGCAAGCTTTAGAAAAACAAATCTTTTTATATCTGTATTTAGAGATTGTTGCTTAAGAAATCTTGTTAAATAATCTATTTGAACATACTTACCCTTCTTAGATAATTCCTTCTCAATCTCACTTTTAGTCATATCTGGTCTAAGCACTTCCATTTTGACTTAATTATAATATAAAATAATAGTTTTTAAGTATTACTCTTTTTAAATATCTAAAACCTAACATGATATTCTCTCAACCTCTCTTCGAGATTTTTATAATTCTTAAACAAAATTCCTTTAATTCCTAATACCTCTGCACCCTCAATATATGTAGGATTATCATCAATAAAAATAACTTCATTAGGGGTGGAATCCATTTTCTTCATAGCCCTTATATATATCTCTGCCTCCGGCTAAACCACTCTTTCGAAACAAGAAAGAATAAATGAATCAAAAATATGGTGATATTTTTTATAACAAAAATAATTTAAAACGGGCAATTCTGTATTTGACAAAATTCCTATTTTGTAGCCCCCTTCTTTTAACTTCATACTAAGAGAAAAAATGTCTGCCCTTTCTTTTGCAACATTTATGAAAGCATCCGCCCATAATGATTTAGTCTTGGGAGGCTCGGTTTTAAGAATTTTACAAACATTTGCCAGAGGTCAGATTCAAGTATCTTCCCTCTTTGAAATCTTTCAAAATATAGAAGAAAAGCCCTTTCAAAATCTTCCTCACTTACTCTCAGTTTCATAGCACAGTACTTAAACAAATCTCTTATAGGATCTTCTATTAAAACTCCGCCACAATCAAACAAGATAGTTCTAATCATTCAAGTTAAAAATATAGTAAGATAATAACTTTATTTTTTCTTTACTATCTCAGTACAGATACCTGCTCCAACTGTCTGCCCAGCGTCTCTTATAGCAAATCTACTCATGTATGGATTATCTTTTTGAAGTTCAATACATAAATTACCTTTTGCCCTAATTCTAACCTTTGCAGAATCGCCATTCTTTAAGAAATCTGGATTTTTTTCTACTACTTCCCCTGTTCTTGGATCAATTTTTTCAATTAACTCGACAAATTGACATGGTACTTGGGTTGTATGAACATGAAAAACCGGAGTATATCCTTTAGCCAGTACTGTTGGATGGTTTATGACCGTTATAGTTGCTATAAACTCCTCAACTACAGGCATGGGCTTTCCAACATCACAAATAACATCTCCTCTTTCAATATCTTTTTTACCAACACCTCTTATATTTACACCAACATTATCTCCTGCCCTCGCCTCAGATAGTGCTTCATGATGCATCTCTATAGATCTAACCTCACCTTCGATACCCTTACCCGTTCGTCCAGGAAGTATTATTACTTTTTGACCAACTTTCATTACACCACATTCGACTTTTCCAACAGGCACCGTCCCAATCCCAGTTATTTCATAAACATCTTGGATAGGCATTCTAAGTGGCAAATCCACTGCTAATTGAGGTTCTGGGAACAAATCAAATTGCTCTAAAACAGTTGGCCCTTTATACCAACTCATTTTTTCAGACCTCTTTGCTACGTTGTCGCCTTTCAAACCAGAACATGCAATGAAATTAGTAGTATCTGGATTTATCCCCACACCTTTTAGCAATTGACTTATCTCTTTTTTTAGTTGATTAAATCTTTCTTCTTTATAATCAACAGCATCCATCTTATTTATTGCTACTGCAATATTTTTTACACCCATGGTTCTTAATAACCATAAATGCTCGGTGGTCTGAACTTCAATTCCAGAAGGAGCGGAAATTACTAAAAAAGCGCTATCTGCTTGGCTTGCTCCAGTAATCATATTTTTGACAAAGTCTCTATGACCTGGCGCATCAATAATAGTTATCTGATATTTCTGCGTCATTATTTTTCTATAAGCTAAATCTATTGTAACACCCCTTTCTCTCTCTTCCTTAATTTTATCCATAACATAAGCAAACTCAAACCCAACTTTTCCGTACTTCTCTGCTTCCTGAACTAATCTTTTCATTTCTTGTTCTGATACAATACCTGTATCAAAAAGAAGCCTTCCAACTATAGTAGATTTTCCAGCATCTACATGACCAACAAACACGACATTCATATTTGGTTTTTCTCTCGCCATCTCAACACAAAATCTCTAAGAATTTTATTAATGAAAAAAAAATAGGTTTATAAAGATTTCTGTTACCTCATAAACAAATTTAATAAATCCAAGACTAATCTCTATTAATTTATCATCAGAAAATCACTCTAAAACTTGTTCTAAAAAATCAGAGGTTTTTTATCTAAAAAATAGAGAAACAAAAAAGTTAGGGATAGGCCAATAAAATATCCCCCAATAATATCACTAAACCAATGAACGTTTATGTAAATTCTGCTAAATCCTATAATAAAAACCAGAGAAAGAATCATAAGAAATAAAAGACTTCTGATAAAATTATTTTTTATTTTATCTTGGTAAAAGTATATCAATAAAGAAAAAAGAATTGTCGAAGAAATAGCGTGCCCACTTGGAAAACTATTTCCATTTTCTAAAATAATCTGTGGTCTTTCTTTAGGTATCAAATACTTTAAAAAATTTTCAATAACTAAACCAGTAATTAGAGTAATAATTAATACAAAGAAGTCCCTCCTTCTCTTACTAAGAAACAATATAAAAAAAAGTATCACAGAAATAAGAATAATAAAAATCCTAGAGTAATTTCCTAAAAAAACAAAAAAATTATTAGCCCACCTTGGAAGCGCATCTCTTACCAATACCATTTTTTTGTTTACCATATAATCTATTTTTGGGGGATAGGAAAATAAGTTAATTAGTATAACAATTAAAAATAAAAATAAGAATATAATCCCTAAAGTTAGATATTTTTTATTTATTCTGTCATTCATTTCATTGATTCTCACTCAATCCTTTCCTCTCTCTTATCCTTCTTATAACTTCTGGTTGTAAAGTTGGGGGAAGTTTCTCGAATAATTGGTCTACCAAAAAAGAAGCTCCTCTACCCTCTGTTGCACTTCTTAAATCACTTGACCAACCGATCATCTCTGCTACTGGAAGTTTTGCCTTTACTTCTGAATCTGACTCTGTTTGTTTTACTTCTAACAACTGCCCTCTTTTACTCCCAATAAGCTTTGTTATCTCACCTAAAAACTTGTTTGGAATTTCTATTAAATAGATCTGTAATGGTTCTAAAAGATGTGCACCCGCTTTCTTCATAGCTTCAATAATCGCTTCTCTAACCGCTGGATAAACCTGTGCTGGGCCCCTATGAATTGCATCTTCATGAAGTTTAGTATCTACAAGAGAAACTTTTACTTTTATACAAGGTTCCCTCGCCAACGGACCCTGATTCATCACCATTTCAAAAGCATCAGTAACCATTTCTATAACCTCACCTATGTGTACTTCTCCTCGTGTCTCGTCTAAGAATAAATTTCCTTTGTAAATGTCTCTTATGTTTCTTATCATATCTCCACTCCAACCAAGTTTTGAAAAAGCTTTGAAAATTTCATCACTCTTCTTTTTTATTCTTCCTTCTTTAATTTCGCCGCTCTTTATCGCATCATAAACTTTATCCTCTAACGGTTCAACTTTTATATAAAATATATTGTGCTTATTTGGGCTTCTCCCCTCCATGACAGGCGATTCTTTTGAGATGGTTTCTCTATAAACCACTATAGGTGGAGATGTTTTTACATCAAGTCCTTTTTCTGTTTTTATCCTATTCTCTATTATCTCAAGATGAAGTTCTCCCATACCAGAGATAAGACTTTCGCCAGTTTGTTCATTTATCTCAACTCTAATAGAAGGGTCTTCTTTAGAAACCTTTTTTAATATCTCAACAAGCTTAGGTAAATCTAACGTATTTTTAACTTCTATGGCTTTTGTTATAACTGGTTCAAAAATATGTTTTAGCTCTTCAAATGGAACTTCTGGTTCAAGGGTAATCGTTTCACCAGCCTCACCACTAACTCCAGATATAGCAATGACATTACCGCAAGTAATCTCTTCTACTTGTTCTGGTTTTATACCATTGTAAATGAATAACTGTTGAATTTTTTGTCTTTTATTAGCCAAATTCAAATAAACCTCTGTTCCTGTTCTTAACGTACCGGAAAAAAGCCTTCCAGCAGAAACCTCTTTTCCACTTCTAGGTTCTATAACAATTCTCGTTATAACAAAAGCTGGCTTTCCATTTATATCACAATTAAGAAGAGATCTTCCAAAATCAGAATCTAACTCGCCCTTCCATATTTTTGGTATTCTATATTTTTGCGCCTCTATTGGACTTGGAAGATGTTTAACTACCATATCAAGTAAAACTTCATAAAGAGGGGAATTTTTCCATACCCATTCCTTTCTCTCCGCTTCGTCCATCTCATAAATTTTAAATATGTCTTTAAATCCAATACCTTTTTTTTGCATATATGGTAAAGATAAAGCCCAGTTCTCCCTTGCAGAACCAAAAGCAACACTTCCCGCTTTAATATCAACAAGCCATTTTTCTTTAAATTCCGGCTCAGCCATTTTTTCTATTAATTCATTAAATTCATGAAATATTTTCATAAATCTTTCCTGCATCTGTTCTGGAGTCAACTTTAATTCTTTGATAAGACGATCCACTTTATTAATGAACAGAACCGGTTTTACTCTTTCTCTTAAAGCTTGTTTTATTACAGTCTCTGTCTGCGGCATGATTCCTTCAACAGCACACACAAGAACAACAGTCCCATCAATAGCTCTCATCGCCCTTGTAACATTTCCAGAAAAATCAACATGCCCAGGGGTATCAATTAAATTAATTAAGTACTCTTCTCCTTGATAATTATGAACCATGGAAACATTAGCTGCATCTACTGTCATCAGTCTCTCCTGTTCATCTGCATGCTGCCAAGTAGCCATTCCTTTCTCTAAATCTCCAGCTGCTTTGGCAGCCATATATCCTGCAGCTGCGAGAAGATTGTCTGTCATCGCGGTTTTTCCGTGATGTATATGTGCCGAGGTAGCTATATTTCTTATATTCTCTCTCTTCTTACTTATCCTTTTTATCTTCTCTAATTGTGTTTCTCTTTCCGCCATTTTTATAATCAGAAAAAAATGTTTTTAAATGTTTTTAAGATAGATTAAATTGCTATCAAAAAGCAACATCATTAATTATAAAAAATAAAACTTATTCGTTAATTATCCATACAATTTCCTTCTAGCTAAATCTCTTTTTTCTTCCAAATTTTTTACAGATTCTCTAATTTTCATAATTTTTTCTTGTTTTTCTCTAATCCATTCGTTAGCTTTGTTAGCATATTTGTCAGATCGTGTCCTTGCAATTTCACTCTCAAGTTTATCAATTTCTTCTTCTAAACGTGAGATATAATCCTGGCGCTCCATAATCCTATATTCCAACCTCTCTATACTGCTTTCTGTCCTTTCTCTCCATTCTTCGTATTTTTTCTTTTTTTCTTCTTGTCTTTGTAACCATTCTCCTTGTCTTCTCCTTTTTTCTTCCTTAATCTCGCTAATTTTTGACAGGGCAGTATCCCACATCGAACTTAACGTTTTATATATTTCATTTCTTTGGTCTCTATTTAAATATAGATTATGCAAAGTTCCTTGAAACTCTTTAATCTTTTTTAGTGTTTCGTAAGGATTTCCATACCGTGCCATATTAATGCAGGTACTTATATCTTCTTTTACACGAAGAAAATTAGATTCCCCTATCCCTTTTTGTTTCTGAAATATTTTCTCATTCGTTTCTTTCCAATATTCCCATAAAGTCTGCCTGTCTTTTTTATAAAGCCTAATTTCTTTCATCTTTTTCAGAGCCTCACTTTGGAGAGACTTTGCTTTATTTAAATCATCAATAGTGCTAGACCCTTCACATTGAGAATAGGCGCTTTTAATAATAAATTCAATATCATTACGAGCTCTTTCTGATTCATTACATTCTTCATTTTGTTTTTCTTTAACACTATCACAGAGATTTTTATAACTTAGCCATAATCTTTGTCTGTCCTCTTTCAAAAGGTTGCGATTTTTAAACATATCTGAAATTCTTTTAGCATGTTCCCAAAATTCATGATAATTATATGTTTTCTTAGGGAATAAATAACTTAGCATAGAACCCATAGAAAAAGGATTGGATGAAGAAGGATTAGTATCAATATCATAAAGATGGTTGGAACGAAGATTTTCTATTTCTCTCTCAATCTCTGAAGAATTAGATTTTACCTCTTCTTTGTTTTTTTCTCTATTCTGTTTAGCCATTTCACAAATACTACTATAAACAGACCACAATCTTCCCCGGTCTTCATTTAAAATTGGTTTAAGTGTTTTAAAAGCCTTAGTATTTTTTTAGTATGACTCCAAAACTCTTTATACTGTTTTTTTGAATAAAATTCTTTTAGATTTTCTATTTCCTTTTCAATTTTAGAAGCATTTAATTTTGCCTCTTCCATGACTATATTTAAATAAAAAATATAAAAATATTTAAATTTACCTCTCAAAAATTTGATCCTGTCTTATCTTTAGTATTATTTCTTTTATTATATTTCTATATCTTTATTTTCCATCTTTACCAGAGAACCTTTTTAGAAATTTATTAATTTATTAATTGCTGTAGTAATTTTTTATAAATTTATTTAAAAAATAAATCTCATATTTTAAAGAAATATTGTTATTGCATATCCGCAAACTTTCTTTTTTTCAAATACTCATAAGCAGAATAAGCTGCCACGCAACCCTCGGCTACTCCTGTAATTAATTGTTTGAAGGGTTTGTCTGTAACGTCTCCTGCAGCATAAACTCCTTTAACATTTGTTTCAGACGTTTTGTGGTTTATCACTATTTCACCTTTTTCATTTATTTCTACACCTAATTTTTTAGCCAAATTAGACAAAGCTTCATGTCCAATCGCAACAAAAACTCCCTGAACCTCTAATTCCCTTCTTCCTTGGTCCCCTATTTCTATAATAATTTTCTCAACTTTTTCATTTCCACATATTTCTACAAGATTGGCGTTATTTATAATCTCTATATTTTTTTTATTTTTTATTCTCTCAAAATTTATTGGCTCTGGATGAATTCTCTTTCCCCTATAGATTATATAAACTTTTTTGGCATACTCTGATAAAAGTAAAGCATCCTTTGCTGCAGAATCACTTCCACCGATGACAGCAACATTCATATCCTTATATAAAGGACCATCGCATAATGCACAATAACTTATTCCTTTATTCTCAAACTCCCTAGAACCCTTTATATCTTTTGAAAGTTTCTTCCACTTCGTACCGGTAGCAAAGACTATGGTCTTTCCATAATACAGGTTACCCTCTTCAGTTCTAACAACAAAATCGTTCTTTCTCTTTTTTATTTGTATCGCTTTTTCAGATAGTATTTTCACTAAGTCATAACTTCTTGCGTGCTCTTCAATTTTTTTTGCTAATTCGTAACCAGATATTTTTATGAAACCGGGATAATTTTCTACAACATGTGTTGTTGTGATTACCCCCCCTATTGGATGTTCTGTTCCATGTGATTTTCCAAGAACAAGAGTTTTCAAACCTAAACGTGCCGCATACATCGCTGCAGCAAGTCCGGCCCCACCTGCACCTATTATTATTATATCATATTCACTTTCCTTTTTTTTTGTTCCTTGTCTCATTTAGAATATACCAAAATAGGTTTTTTATTTTTTATGTTGCTAAACTCTTATGAATTTATTTAATAAGTATCCTATACAAAACGCTAATAATGCGGCTATACTTCCTATAAGGAAAGTTTGTATTGAAGACTTGTATTTATGTTTCTCTGTAACAACTCCTTTAAACCAACCAACAATTAACAGGGCAATGCTTGTGAAAACGAAGGATAGCTTAAACTGATTTCTTACAAAAAATGGATCTTTTGTTATCGAAGCTATTAAAAATGAAAGAAGGGGGATTAAACCTGAGATAAAGAACGCTATAAAGGTCACTATCGCAGATTTCGTCGCATTTTTTTCATATTTTTTTGAAATCTCATTCTTTGATTTTGTGGAAAAAAAATTCGAAATAGCCATAGAAAACCCGTCAGCGAACATATTAGCAAAACCTAAAATTAAGATTATTGAAGAATTTAAAGAGGCCCCACTTACTCCTGAAACAACTGCAAAGGTTGTTATAGCACCATCCATACTACCATAAACAATTTCAGGCAAGTATTTTCTCTCTATTTTTTTTATATTTTCACTCATCTTCTATATGCCCCAAAGACCAAACACTATTTAAAATAAAATATATTTTTAATAATATTGCCTTATCTTTTTAATACCTTCAGAGATAATTTTACTTACTCTCTCTTTCGTTATTCCATATCTTTCACCTATTTCTTTCAGAGATAATTTTGAATCATCTAAACGAGACTGCAAATATAATTTTATAATTTCTTTGTTTTCCTCTTTTATTTTTAAGAGATTAATTATTCTGAATATATCTTCCTTTAAAAATTTTAAATCTGGAGATATATAGTGGTCACTAGATAACATCTCTAAGAATTTAAGTTTACGTTGATGCCGGGTTGTTATATCCTCCTCCAAACTGATTTCTACAGTTCCCTCACCATTATTTTTATAAAACACACTTTCTGGAATCCTAACGTTTCTCGAATTTTCTGCAATATACTTAAGAATTCTATTTCTAATCCACCAAGATGCATAATTCACAAACCGGACATTATAAGAGGAATCAAATCTCTCTATAGAAGTTATCAGCCCCATTACCCCTTCTGAAAAAAGATCATTAAATTCTATAGTAGGGTTCTTATTAGAAGTCTTATAGAACCCATAGGCGATTTTAAATACATATCTAAGATTTTTAAGAATGAGTTGATTAAAAGCTTTGTGGTAATTTTCTTCTTCCTCGTCTGTTTTGTTTTCTTTCAGTTTATACTCTAAGAGTATTTCAATGGCGCGCTTCTCTTCTTCAGGCTTTAGGGGAGAGTATTCTTTAAATATTCTTTCCAAAGTGCCGTTAGTTAAATTAAATTTCTTCATCTCTATCTTTTTCGTTTTTCTTTTCTGTTTTCTCTTTTCCTTTAGCAAGAATAATATCATCTATTCTCAATATCATTATCGCCACTTCAGTAGCAGAGCTTATAGCTTGTGTTTTTATTTTTAGAGGTTCAATTATTTTTGATTCAAAAACGTTTTCAATTTTATTAGTTAGAAGGTTCAGTCCGGCATTTCTCTCTCCCGAATCATGCCTAGATTTTAGTTCAGTTAAAATATCTATAGGATCTAAACCAGCGTTCTCAGCAAGAGTTGCTGGTATAAATTCAAGTGCAGATGCAAATTCCTCAACTGCTAATTGTTCTCTTCCTGTTAATAACTGCGAGAACTCTCTCAAGCGTTTAGAAACTTCTATTTCTACAGCCCCACCTCCTGGAACAACTAATCCGGACTCAACAACACAAGCAACATCACCTAATCCATCTCTTATAGCTCTTTTAACTTCTTCTAATACATGATCACTTCCTCCATATACTAATATGGTAACAGCCTTGGGGTTGTGACAACCTCTTATATATGTAAAAACATTTTCTCCATTTTTAACCTCTTCAACCACTTCTGCTTTTCCGAGTTCAAACATTGTAAGTTCATTTAGATTACTTATGATCCTCCCTCCAGTTGCTTTTGAAATTTTTTCTAAATCACTTCTGCTTACCCTTCTACAAACATAAATCTTTTCTTTAGAGAGTAAGTACTGAGCAAAATCATCTACACCTTTTTGACAAAATAGAACATTTGCCCCGGATTTTTTTATTTTTTCAACCATTCCCTTTATAATCTCTTCTTCTTCAGATATGAAGTTTTGAAGCTGTTCTGGAGTGGTCACTGAAATCCTTGTTTCTATCTCTGGATTTTTTATTTCTATAGGAAAATCTATAAGAGCTATTCTCGCATCTCTTATTCGGGTTGGCATGTCATGAGATACTTTTTCTTTTTCTATAACAATTCCTTTTACCAGTTCAGTATTTTCTATTCCATCCTTTTTTACCCCGATTATTTTTATATTCTCTAAATCAACTTTTCCACTTTCTGTTATTTGTTTTATTGCCTCAACAATCACCTTAGAGAGTTTCTCTTTTGCCTCCTCAGCACTTTTCCCAGTCATAGCTGTCATAGCAATTTTTTTTAAAATTTCTTCATCTTCTGGGGTTACTCTCAAAGAGATTTCTTTTAATATATCTTTAGATCTCTCTGCAGCAATACTATACCCTTTTGCTATAACTGTTGGATGAATTTTTTGGTCTAATAGCTTCTCGGCATTTTCAAGAAGTTTACCAGCCAGCATAACTGCAGTAGTTGTTCCGTCTCCAACTTCACTTTCTTGAGCTTTTGCTATCTCAACCATCATCTTGGCAGCCGGGTGCTCTATTTCCATTTCCTCTAGAATTGTAACTCCATCATTAGTTATGGTAATATCGTTAGTCGGAGAAACGAGCATTTTGTCCATACCTTTTGGACCTAGTGTTGTTTTGATTATATCTGCAATCATTCTTGCGGCAAGGATATTACTTCTTTGGGCATCTCTTCCGAGGATCCTTTGCACGTCTCCAGGCATAATGTCAACCGGTTTATCTACCATATAATCTCTCTTTCTTCAAAATATTTAAACATTGTCATGTTAAAAAGAGGGAAAAGGTTTAGGGGCTTTAGATATACTAAAAATTTATAAGTTTCAGATGTCTTTAGTTTGAATGAGAACTTTGATGGCCTCTGATATTATGAATCCCTATCCTATTACAGTTAGACCAGATGACAATCTTTTTGAGTGTGCAAAAAAAATTGTAAAGAAACATGTTGACGTTCTTATAATAGCTGAGAAGGATGAGTTTAAAGGTTTTATAACCCAAAAAGATATTCTGTGGGCTGTCATAAAAAAAGTTAATCTTCTAAAAACCAAAGCTAAGGACGTTTCCCCGAAAAAAGTTGTGACCATAAAACCGTCTGAAACAATCGAGGGAATAATAAAGAAAATGGATAAATTCAAATTCTACAAACTTCCTGTTGTTCAAGAAGGTAAGGTAAAAGGAATAATAAATATGAAAGATATTATAAAATTGCATCCGGACATATTATTCAACTTACAAGAAATAAAGAGTAGAAGAGATGAAGTAAAAAATATAAAAAGAGGTAAATTTGGAGAGAAGAAAGTTGAGGTCTACAATGGTATCTGTGATGGTTGTGGGGAGAGGAGGAATTTATATAGAGAAAATGGATCTCTATTGTGCTCTTCATGTATAGAGTCTATTTAGTATGCTCTTCTACTATTAGTTATTTAGTATGCTCTTCTACTATTAGTTTATTCTTTCTATAAACTAAAAAAGGGATTACCAAAACCTTTATAAACCAAATTCTGATATCTTTTATTATTAATAAGTCATTAAAAAGTGTTTATTGAGAAGTGTCATAATTTTATCATCACTATCTCTAACGACGAATACCTGCGTAAATAAAATGCATATTTTGCAACCTAAACATATAAAACTCAGCGAAAAAGAGGCTGAAGAAGTATTGAAAAAATTTAATGTTTCTAAGGCCCAACTCCCAAAGATTCTTTTAAATGACCCTGCTCTCCCAGAAGGGTGTAAAGTAGGAGATATAATAAAAATAGAAAGAAAAGAACAGGTAGAATCTGAATCTGAAAAATCTCAATCAATTAAGGACTACAAAATATGTTTGTACTATCGTGTTGTAGTTTGATCAAAGGGGATGTTGATGATGATAAACAAAAATCAACACATATTGATAAAGAGATATTTAGATGAGTACTCTCTTGTAGAATCTAATATAATTTCTTTTAACAATTTTATTGAAAAGAGAATGCAAGAAATAGTTCAAGAGATTTCTGACACAATAGAAAATGACGACTTCGAAATAAAACTAGGGAAAGTTGAGGTGGGGAAGCCTAAGGTAATAGAAGCTGATGGTAGTTCTTCTTTACTCACCCCTACAGAAGCAAAAATGAGAAATCTTACATATGCCGCGCCCGTAACTTTAGAGATCAGTGTAAAAAAAGAAGATCAATCAGAATCAGAAGTTGTGGAGATAGGAAAAATTCCCATAATGGTTAGGAGTAAGTACTGTAACACGTATGGCATGACAAAAGAGGAACTTATTAATCATTATTTTGATCCTCTTGATCCTGGAGGTTATTTCATAATAAAAGGTAATGAGAGGATAATGGTTATGGCGGAGGATCTAGCAGAAAATCAACCCTTTATAGAACCAGATCAGAGCAGAGGGGTTCGATTAAAATTATTTTCTTCTCGAGGTACTTATAGAATTCCAATAGTAATAACAGAAAATAAAGAGGGTATCTTTGAGATTTCGTTTAGCAAATTCAAGAACGTACCTTTAATAGTTGTTTTAAAATCCCTTGGAATGACAAAAGAATCTGAAATTCAAAAATATATAGGTAAAGTAACCGATTCTGTTATAGTAAATCTCTATGAGTTTATTCAGATTGCAACGAAAGAAGATGCATTACTACAAATAGCAGAAAAGTCGAGTATGCAGGGTACTAAAAAAGAGATTATAAACAAAGTCAAGCAAAGAATAGATTTTTATTTACTTCCACATATTGGCCAGAAAAGAGAGGACAGAATAAAGAAGGCTATAACTTTATGCAAACTATTAAAACAATTTTTAATATCTAAGGAAAATCCAAGCGTACAAACTGAGAAAGATCACTATGCAAACAAGAGGGTTAGACTTTCTGGAGATCTCTTAGCTACGCTATTTAGGGTTAATCTGGGTATTCTTATTAGAGATATACAGTACTCCCTCCAAAAATTATCAAAGAAGAAAAGAAATATCTCACTCAAAGTTATTGCAAAATCAACCCTTTTCTCAAATAGGATAGAATCTGCAATAGCTACAGGTAACTGGGTCGGTGAAAGAACAGGAATAACTCAGAACATGGATAAAACAAACTATCTAGCCATAATCTCCCAACTCCAAAGAGTATCAAGCATGCTCCAGAGTGAGCAAGAGAACTTCCCTGCAAGAACTTTACACCCAACTCAGTATGGAAGATTTTGCCCCATAGAAACTCCTGAAGGAACCGAAATCGGTTTAAGAAAGAACCTCTCAATCTTAGCACAAGTCTCTACTAGAATTGATTTAGATAAAGAAAATTTATTTAAGATAATGGAAGAGATTGGAATGTCAAGAGAAGAAAATAATGGAGCGGATATTTTCTTAGATGGAATTTATATCGGAAATGTTCATGATCCAAAGAATTTTGTGAAAAGGTTTAAAGAAAGGCGTAGAAAGGGAGAGTTACCAATTCAAGCGAATATAAGATATCACGAAGATCTTAATATGATTTCTATTTCAACTGAACCAGGAAGAGTGTTGCGGCCTTTAATAATCGTTGAGAACGGGGTTTCTAAATTAAAAAAAGAGCATCTTCTAAAGATGGAACAAAAAGAAATGGGTTGGAGGGATTTGATAAAAGAGGGAATTATAGAGTATCTTGATGCTTCTGAAGAGGAAGATGCTCTTGTAGCTCTTTCTGAAGAGGATATAACTCAAGAACACACACATCTTGAAATAGACCCTTGTGATTTATTTGGAGTTGTAACTGCCCTTGTTCCTTACGGAAATCATGACCAAAGTTCCAGATTAAATAGGGGAAGTAAGACTCAAAAGCAATCTCTTGGCCTATATGCAGCTAACTACTTAGCAAGAATTGATAGTGATGTCTCTATATTACAATACCCTCAAAAACCTATTGTTAGAAGTTTTATTTATGACTTTCTTAATCTTTATCCAGCAGGTCAGAACCTTGTTGTAGCTGTAATGACATACGAAGGTTATAATATGGAAGACGCCCTTGTTCTTAACAAAGGGAGTGTTGAGAGAGGGATGGGGAGAAGTTTTTATTACAGACCGTACACTACTTTAGAAATGAATTATGCTGGAGGTTGGAAAGATGAAATTACAATACCTGGAAAAGATGTTTCTGGATACAGAACTGAAGCTAGTTATAAAAATCTTGATGCGGATGGAATAGTAAGTCCTGAAACAGAGTTAGAAGAAGGAGAAGTTATTATTGGAAAGGTTAGTCCTCCAAAATTCTTATCAGAAGCTAAAGAGATTTCTATAAAGAGTAAAAAGGATTCGAGTGTCGCAGTAAAGCAGGAAGAAAGGGGAATTGTTGATATGGTTGTAATCAGCGAGGATGATGAGGGAAACAAAGTTGTGAAAGTTAAATTAAGAGATATGAGAATTCCTGAAATAGGTGATAAATTTGCTACATCACATGGTCAGAAAGGTGTTATTGGTTGGATTGCAGATGAAAATGATATTCCCTTCACTGCAAGTGGTATAAAACCAGATATAATTTTCAATCCTCACGGTCTACCTAGCAGAATGACTGTAGGTTATCTTCTTGAAGTGATGGCTGGAAAAGTTGGTGCAGAAAGTGGAGAAATTATAGATGGAACATCTTTTGTTGGACTTGGAATAAAAGAGTTGGAAAATAAACTTGAAGAGTTAGGGTTTAGATATGATGGAAAGGAAACTATGTATAATGGCATTACAGGTAAAAAGATGAAAGTAAAAATTTTCATAGGAGATATATACTACATGAAATTGAAGTATATGGTAGCAAACAAAATACACGGAAGAGCCTCAGGAAAGATTGCTTTATTAACGAGACAACCAATAGAGGGGCGTGCAAGAGGTGGTGCACTAAGGCTTGGGGAAATGGAACAACAGGCATTAGTAGCTCATGGAGCTTCTTTACTTCTCAAAGAGAGATACGATTCTGATAAAATAATTCTTCCGATATGTTCTCATTGTGGTTCAATAGCAATAGATGACACAATAAGAAATAGAAAAATATGTCCTTTGTGTAGTAGTGAAGATGTAGAGTCTGTTGAAGTTTCTTACGCCTTCAAACTTTTAGTAGATGAACTTCAAAGCCTTCATATTCAAACAACCTTCGGATTAAAAAATAAGTATGAGTAATTTGTTAAAATGATGTATATAAAAAAGTGCATAAAAGATCTTTCATTTTCATTGCTAAGTCCAGAAAAAATTAAAAAACTATCTGTGGCTAAAATAGTAACACCTGAACTTTATGATGTAGACGGTTATCCCGTTGATGGTGGTTTAATGGATCTTAGATTGGGTGTTATCGATCCTGGATTAAGATGCAGAACTTGTGGAGGTAGGATTAAAGAGTGCTTGGGTCATCCAGGAAGTATTGAATTAGCTAGGCCGGTTATTCATTTAAAATATGTTCCGATAATAGAACTCTGTCTAAGAGCTTTCTGTAATAATTGTGGAAAATTAATGGTTAGTGAAAAAGAATTAATAAAAAGTCCTCCGAGCAAAATATTAAAAAAAGCAAAAGACGCAAAAAAATGTCCTTATTGCAACACCATAGCTGAAAAAATAAAATTAGAAAAGCCAACAACCTTCTATAGAAAGAAAATAAGGATTTCTCCTATAGAAATAAGAGAAATTTTGTCAAATATCAAGGATAGTGAGCTTTTAAAAGTTGGAATAAATCCAAAAAGTTTTAGGCCAGAATGGGCCGTTCTAACTTATCTTTTAGTTCCTTCTGTAACGGTTAGACCAAGCATTATACTAGAAACAGGGGAGAGAAGCGAGGATGATCTCACTCATAAACTCTCAGATATAGTAAGAGCTAATCAGAGGTTATGGGAAAACCTAAATGCTGGTGCTCCTGAAGTTATAATAGATGACCTATGGGATCTTCTTCAGTTTCATGTAACTACATTTTTTGATAATTCTGTTCCAGGCATTCCTCCGGCAAGGCATCGATCAGGTCAATTGTTGAAAACTATAACAGAGAGAATTAAGGGAAAAGAAGGAAGAATAAGAAAGAACCTGGCTGGGAAGAGAGTAAATTACTCAGGAAGAACAGTTATTTCACCAGATCCATCAATAAAGATAAATGAAGTTGGAATACCGTTTGAGATAGCAAAAATAGTGACAGTTGCAGAAAGTGTTAATGATTTAAATATTGATTCTATGAAAAAATTGGTACAAAACGGGTCAGTATATCCCGGCGCTAATTATGTTATAAGACCTGATGGAAAGAGGAAGAAAATAACAGATGATTTAAAAGAAGAAATAATAAATGAGTTATCACCGGGCTATAAAATTGAAAGACATCTACGTGATGGCGATATTGTACTTTTTAATAGGCATCCAAGCTTACATAAGGGAAGTTTAATGGCTCATTATGTAAGAGTGCTACCTGGAAGAACCTTTAGGCTTCATCCAGCCGTCGCAACACCTTATAATGCTGACTTTGATGGGGATGAAATGAATATTCACAGTCCGCAAACAGAAGAAGCCCGCGCAGAGGCAGAGGTTATTTTGGAAGTAAAGAAGAATCTTATAACTCAAAAAAATAATACAAATTGGGTTGGTTGTGTTGAAGATGCAATAACCGGTAACTATATGCTGGGATTTGATGAATTCTCCAGAGAAGAAGCAAATCAATTATTGTATAACTCTGGCGTAGATTATTATTTCTCTAAAAAAACAGTTTCTGGAATAGAATTATTCTCTAAAATAATACCTAAAATAGACTTTTCTAATGACAAAGTAAAAATTAAGGATGGGGAGATAGTAAGCGGAGTAATCGACAAAACACTTTTCGGTGATGAGGATGGTATGTTAATAAAAGAGATTGACAGAGAGTACGGGAGAGAAGTCGTTTTTGATACAATTGAGAAGGCGTTTAGATTAGGAAAGAATTATCTTTCTGAAAGAGGAATTACTATATCTTTAAAAGATTTTGATGTAGAAGAAAGGATATTGAATGAAAGTGAAGAGATCATAAAGAAGGCTGAGGGTAAAGCGAATGATATTATCTCATCCTACAACAAAGGAACACTAGAACAAATTCAGGGGAAAAGTCTTGAAGAATCAAGAGAGATAAAAATTCTAAGAACACTAAATGAAGTAAGAACCCAAATAGGCGAGATAATTAAGAGAGAATTGCCAAAAGACAACCCGGTAGCTTATATGATACACTCTGGAGGTGGAGGGAGTATCCTTAATATAACTCAAATGGCGTGTTGTGTTGGACAACAAGATTTCGAAGGTAAAAGGGTTAGCATAGGCTACACGGGAAGAACCTTATCTTTCTTCAAGAAAGGAGATTTATCTCCAAAAGCTAGAGGATTTATAAAAAGTTCATTTATAAAAGGACTAAGACCCGATGAATTCTTTTTTCAATCAATGACCGGCAGAGCATCACTAATGGATACTGCATTAAGAACTCCAAAATCAGGCTATTTATATAGAAGACTTGCCAATGCCATCCAAGATCTAAGGAAGGAATATGACGGAACAATTAGAGACAGTAATAATAATATAATTCAGTATATTTATGGAGACGATGGTTTTGATGTCTCTAAACTCCATTTAAAGGAGGACAGAGAACTAGAACCGGGTGAAGCCATTGGACTTATAACTGCTCAATCTTTTGGTGAACCCTCGACTCAAATGGTCTTGAGAACATTCCACTTTGCAGGGGTTACTGAAATGCAGATAACGCAGGGGCTACCAAGACTTATTGAAATATTCGACGCAAGGAAAATTCCTTCATCCCCGAAAATGGAGATATATTTAAAAAAAGAATATGACAACGAAAAAGACGCCGGTATCTTTGCTGAGAAGATAAGAGAAGTAACACTTCAAGATATAGTTTCAGAGATAAATGTAGATTTTACTAACAAAAAAATAGAATTAATTATTGATAAGTCGAGAATTAGGGGAAGTGGTCTAACAATAAATAAAGTGGTCGATAAACTAAATGAAAAAAAATATAATGCAAAGGAGAAATCTGGCATCATCTTGATAAATGTTGGGGAAAAGAGCTATAAGGAAATTTATCAAATAAAAGAAAAAATAAAGAAAGAGGTTATTTATGGGATAAAGGGAATAAAACAGGTGTTGGTAGTTAAGAGGGATAATACTTATGTAATTATGACTTTAGGAACAAATCTTAAAAAAATTTTTGAAATGGAAGAGGTCAATAAGGATAAAACAATCTCTAATGACCTTCACGAAGTCGCGAGTGTACTTGGTATAGAAGCCGCTAGAAATCTTATAATAAATGAGATTCAAAGTGTTTTGAATGTTCAGGGATTGAATATTGATAAAAAACATCTAAAACTTGTTGCAGATGCTATGACTAACACTGGAGAAGTTAGAGGAGTTACTAGAATTGGAATAATTGCACAGAAATCTTCAATACTTGCAAGAGCTACTTTTGAAACACCAATAAAACAGTTTATCAACTCAACGCTTAAAGGAAGTAAAGATAGATTATTAAGTGTTATAGAAAATATTATCCTAAATCAACCAGTCCCGGTAGGAACCGGACTTCCTGGGCTTCTTGTTAAAGTTGTTGGGCCACTAACTATAGAAGAAATGCGTGAGAAACGAGTAGAGAAACTCGAAAGTGAAGAAGAGTAATAAATAATAAAAAAATTTATAAAAAAACTTCTCTTGGGATTTATAAGAGAGGTGATAAAATGCCCAATGTTATAGATATGCAAAAGATAAGGTACTTGAACCTTTTTGAAAAAATTAGTGGGGTAAGAGCAAAATTCTGTTTTGTATATAACAGAAACCTAATATTTTGTGTCCCTCGAAGAAGTATAAAAAGAGCAATAGGAAGGAAGGGGATTAATTTGAAAAAGATAGGTGGCATTTTAAAGAGAAGAGTAAGAATTATCGCCGAACCCTCTAAATCGAGGGGAATTGAATCATTTTTGAGGTCAATAGTTAGCCCAATAGATATAAAAAAGAATAGAGTAGATGAGGAAAAAGTAATCATAGAGGGGGGGCATAATAAGGCTGCTTTAATAGGAAGAAACAAAGGGAAGATGATCGAGTTACAAAAAATAATTAAAGATTTTTTCGGAAAAAAGCTTAGAATAGTCTAAATTATTTTTAGAAAAAATTTTTAAACTCCTATCTAATCAATTTTCTATGGGATTAAAAAATGCCTTGAAATTGAAGAAAAATAGAAAAAAATTTAGGTGGAGTGATTTTAAGTATAAGTCAAGAGTCTTAAAGTTACGAGAGAAATCTGATCCATTAGGAAGAGCGCATCAAGCTAAGGGGATAGTTCTTCAAAAAGTTCAAAAAGAGGCAAAACAGCCTAATTCTGCTATGAGAAAGTGTTGTAAAGTTCAGTTAAAGAAAAGTGGTAAAGTAGTCACAGCATTTATTCCTGGCAATCTTGCTCAAAAATTTATCGATGAACATGATGAAGTTCTTATCCAGAGAATTGGGGGTAAACAGGGGAGAACTAAGGGAGATATTCCTGGTGTCAGATTTGAAGTAATTCAAGTTAATGACCAACCCCTTCATCGTCTTGTAAAGGGATTAATAGAGAAAGGAAGGAGATAATTATAGTGTAGAATGGGAGAAAAAAAAATAGAACAAATTAAAAACCTGAAATTTAAACTTTTTGATTTATATGAAACTGAGAATATAATAGTTAATGATATAGGGCTGAGAAGCGTCATAAATTTAAACCCAAAACTTATACCAAAAAGTTATGGAAGGAATGTAGCAAAATTTGGGCAGACCAGAGTTAACATAGTTGAAAGATTGATTAATAGGATTTGTGTCGCCGGCCATAGAGGTAAAAAACATAAAATCATTGTCGGCCATTCAACAGGAAAATTTTCAAAAATTGCAAAAAAAGTTATTGAAGCATTTAAAATAATAGAAAAAAGAAAGGGAAAAAACCCTGTAGAAGTGTTTGTTAGAGCAATAGAGAATTCTGCGCCAAGAGATGAAATTACTACAATAGAGTATGGTGGAGCAAGGTATCCTGTCGCAGTAGATGTCTCGCCCCTAAGGCGAGTTAATTTAGCAATTAAGCACATAGTTCACGGTGCATTTGATAGGTCGTTTGGAAAAAAGAAAAAAATAGAGGAGGCTCTTGCAGAAGAGATAATTCTCGCATCAGAAGGAAATCAAGAAAGTTTCGCAATAAGAAAAAAAATAGAGTTAGAAAAACAAGCCGATAGTGCAAGATAAAAAAGTGCTTTTAATAAATTAAAACATTTAAAAAATACTAAAATCTTCTTATAAAAAGATAAAAATGAGAAATAAGGTTGTGGGGTTTATCATACTAGGAATAGGGGCTCTAATAGGCTTTATAATCTTTTCTTTTAATAAAGCGTTGAAAGATATATTAAACGCTACATGCAGTCACGGCTTATCTTGCCCCATGCAAAAAACTATAAACTTCCAGACAAATATTAGCTTGGGAGTAATGTTTTTTGTTGTGATGATTGCTTTATACTTAATTTTCTTTGGAGAAGAGGAAAAAATTATTACAAAAATTAGAACAATAAAACCGAGGCTTGAGTTAAAGAAAATCACAAAAGAGAGTTATCGGGAAGTTTTAAATAAATTAAATGATGACGAAAAAATTATTCTTGAGAAGATAATAGAGTCGGAGGGAGCAATCTTTCAATCAGAATTGGTTGATAAAACAAATCTCTCTAAAGTTAAGGTTACCAGGGTTCTTGATAAATTAGAAGGAAAGGGGTTAATTGAGAGAAGGAGACGCGGAATGACTAACATTATAATTTTAAGACAAACGCAGTGAAAAACGAAAAATTAATTTAGAGAACTTATCAGGATCATAGATATTAAAATGATTCAATAAATAAAATATTCATGAGCTAATTTAAATTTATTAACATGGGTTAAATTAGATAATTACATGATTTGACAATAAATACTTTTCAAAACAGCAAGTTTCAAATGAATATTATCACCAAAAGAAACTCTCAATTTTCACATTTTGTTTTTTAACTCCCATCTCTTTTAATATTCTAAATACTCTATCTTTCATCGGTTCTGGACCACAAATATAAAATAAAGAGTCATTAAAGTTATCTACGTTGTTCTTAATTATCTTACCGTCTACATGGCCCCTCAACCAGCTTTCGGAGGATTTTTCTTCTTTTGATAAAACATAAATTCTCCTAAACCACCTTTTTCTTATTCTGTCTAATTCTCTTTTAAATATAATATCTTCTTTTGTCTTAGAACTGTAAATTAAAGTTATATTTTGTGGTCTACTTGAATCGAGATTATTTTTTATCATACTCATAAAAGGGGTTATTCCCACCCCCCCGGCAATAAACACTAAATCTTTAGTTCTATCTTTATCTTCAATAACAAAAATTCCAAAAGGACCATCTACAATAACTTCTTCCCCTTTTTTTAACTCTTTAGCTATCTTAGTAAATTTTCCACGTATTTTCATTGTGAAATCTAAGGTATCTTCATTTGGAGCACTAGAAATAGTAAAGGGGTGTCTTGCATATAATTTATCTTTATTTATTCTTAAAAAACAAAATTGACCTGGCTTAAAATTTAATCTCTCACTTGTTTTCAATCTAATCGTAAAGGTATCCCGAGTTTCCCATTTAATTTCTCTAACATAACATCTGAATTTTTTATGTTTTAATTTGTAATTAATTCTGTAGACTCCCCCCGCTGTTACACCAAATAATAAAATGATAAGTATCAGTTTAACAAAAAATACCTTTGTTTCGGACCCAATATTCATGGCGTGATATAGACTAAAGAAAAATAAAACATAATTTAGAATATGGAGATATTGCCAGGCCTGATAAGATATCCTTTTATATAATACCGAACAAAACAAGACACTAATCAGAAGATAAAGAGCCAATGTTCCGAATATGAATGGGGCTGATGTAAAATTTGGAATTAAATACTTTAAGTAAAAATTGTTAGAAAAAATCAAAAATATAGGATGGAATAAAACAAAAAACGCTGTTATTAATACAAACTTTCTCTGAAATTTTATTATTCTATCCATCCCAAAGAATCTATCAAAAAACCTTGCTGTATCGCCTGAAATTATTAAAATAGAGAGAAAAATGAATCCTATTAAACCAAAGAATTTCCCCAATGAATAAGACAAATTACTATATGTTATATCTCTTGGTATTGGTAAAATTATCAAATAAATTAGGACAATAGGGATAAAAATAAATATAATGAATATCAATATGAAAAGAAATAATCTACTAAAGTGCATATTTATACTCCTTTATTTCCTATTATTGTAAATCACCAATATAATATCTTTCTAATAGTTTACGTGCATTTTCAGAATGAGGTGTTCCGGAACCTATTTTCTCTCCAGTTTCTGTTGTCCTGGTCTCAAACAACTTCGTAGAGTCTTTACCACAACCCAGTTCTATTTGTGGCGGATGTTCTCCTAGGGCAATAAAATTAGTTATATCATAAACCTTTTGATTGATTATTATCCAACAATCTTCTGGAGAATTATGTTTAGAAACCTCTTTAAAAGTAATTTTTTCTATACCACCCATATTTTGATTCGTACTTTCTAATATAGTTTGTCGATTAGTATTTTCAGGTAGAATT
>JAWAEI010000002.1:0-28279 GCA_038891475.1 Candidatus Pacearchaeota archaeon
GTAAGTAGAGTGTAAAATAATTTATCATAAATTTTTTTATTAGATTTAGCCTCTTTTTTCATTTGATTTATATAATGAGTTATATTTTTAAAGTTTTGGTTTTTATAATTTATTATAGAAACTAAAATGGTTTAAAAATCGAAGCCGACTCAGAAAGAAAATCACTTAGTCAATGGAAATATAAAATCAACAAATAATTTTTATAAACCAACTAAAACTTTTTATGCTAAATGTTCTATGGTTTATCTTAATAATCTTATTATCACTCAGTTTTTATACATCTTCTATAATGTTCTATCTCGTTAAGTATACATCTTCTATAATGTTCTATCTCGTTAAGGAGAGTTATTTTATTTTTATCATAATGTGGCCATCGGTAAGTATTATATTTGAGTGAAGAAAAGATAGTCTTAATAGATTCTGAGGGAGCATCTTTATAAAGATTAGCTAGCTCTATGACCTTAGAAAAATCCTCTTCGTCACCACACGCAGCTACATCACTAATAAGCCCAAGAACTGCATAGATCGTTGCTTTTGGTTTATTTTGATAAGTATCAACTAATTCTAAACACTCCTTTGAACTTAATTTTTCAACAGCATTAAAAAAACGTCTAGTATGGACCAGAGGAGAATAGATCATGTCAAAAATAAAATCCCTTACTTCTTTAGATTTATCTTTGTAAGCATCAGCCAATCTCACGAATGCCGAAAGACATGGTCTATCACCACGAAAACCAGGATACATATGGAAGACCACCCTAAGATCCCTAAAAAATGGGTTAGCTTCTAGTTCTGGTTTATTTTGGTAAGCATTAATTACTTCTAAAAATTCTTTTGAACCAAACACTCTTACATTATCTAAGAAAATTTTTGTATCAAGTGTACCGTCTCCAGAAGCAATAATATAAAAAAGACGCTCAGATGCTGGTTTTGGAATTTCTTGGTAAATCTCAACTAATTTCAAGACCTCTTCTAAACATAAATGTTCTATATTTCTTAAAAAATGTTCAAGATACGCCTCGTGTCTGTAATAATCAGAATAATTAATTTTCTCCTCTGTAGCAAAGGAGAAGAAGAATGACTTACGAGCAACACAACTAAAAACGCTTTTGACTACTTCTTCTGGTGCATTCTGGTATAAAAGAGCTAATTTAAATAAGGGACCAGCTACCCTATCTCTTATTTCACGGTTATTGTTGTTCACAAATTTTTCAAGAGTCGCTCTAGAAACCGGGATAGCTTTTTTCTCTTTAATAAAATAAAGCACTTTCTCGGCATAATACTCGTGCGCAGATCCGCTTGCTATTTTTCGAGGTATATCTTTATAAATTTGCTTTAAAAGGAAATATTCAAAATCTTCTTTTTTTACCCTTACATAAACCCTATCATCCTTCTTAACTCGTGTAGTTCTTTTTCCAAAATCTACTAAATCTATTATTGACTCTGGGAAAAATAAATAATTAAATTCTTTTTGTAATAGAACTTTAATCTCTTCTTGGGTTGGATATCTATCCAACCATATATTTTCTACATTTACCTCCTTCTCTTTAGAAGAAGAATTATATATAATCTCCTCTAAACAATTTTTATCTTTCATTTTTCTCCTATAAAAGTTTTCTTCATTGTAATATTTATACTATTATTTAGTAGTATCTATTAATGGATAGAGTTATTTATAAACTTTTCGGTCTGTAATCATAGCCTGTTTCTCTAATTTCTATGAACTAACCCAAACTCTTTGTCAAAACTCTTATCTATGCGTTAAAAAACTTTTTATACAACCCCCCACTAAAAAGGTTCATCCGAGATAACCTTTTCCTTGAATATCTGATTTATTATCTAAATTTCCTTCAATCCTTTCTAAGATATCCTTAAAATTATCTCTAATAGAACACCATTCCTTATTAGCTTCTTTTATAAATTCTACTTCCTTTTCCTCGTTGAAACTCAAATCGAGTTTTATAAATTTTATCTCCAGCACCGAGAGTTTTTTATAAACTTCAGATAACTTCCTCTTCTCTTCTGGGCCCAGAGATTTAATAAGAGAAAAGATAAACATAGAAGCATTTATTGGATTTAACAAATTCTCAACAAACCTCAAATAATTAAATAACTTATCCCCCACACACTTTCTTATCTCTCTTAACAAAAAATCTGTTTCAATATCAACGACCCTTTCTATGGAAAAGTTAGCATTTAGCTCTTCAAAAGAGGGTAAAGGGTATTTCTTCATTAATACATGGTATTCCTTCTTTAAATCTTCTAATGTTTTCTTAGGCCCAGACATAACAAATAAAAATGTACCTCTTTTATAAACCTTACACTATAAGATTTAGAGTTCTAAGAAGTGAATAAAGCCTGTGCTGAGATTTGAACTCAGGACCTCGACATTACCAATGTCGCGCTCTAACCTACTGAGCTACACAGGCTTCTAAATTCATAAAACACTTTTATTAATTAAAATATCTAAATATAAAAAGGTTCATGTCTTATTATTCTTAATCATTCCAAATATAGACTTAACTGAAAATTCTGGATTAAGAAATAAAGATTTTAATTTGAGCGCCTGTTATTAGATATTAGGGTTAAAACAATAAAAATTATCAAAAGTGCAAAAGCTATAGAAGCAAAAGCTGTGGTAATAATAAAGAAGAAGTTCTTAATAATCTCATTCTGCAAAATAACATAAAAAAAAAGAGAAATAATAAAAAGCACAGCAAAAAGGATAAGATTCCTTAAAACAATATTTTTTCTACTCTTTAAAAATCCTAGTTTATCTATCTTCTTACCGCGAACCATCTCTTTTTTTGTGACCATATTTAGTAAAAATGAAAAAAGCTTTTAAACTTTACTAATCCCGATTAAGGTCTGGAAGCCATTTAGAGTTGACAACATAGCCGGCTATCTCCATAGATTGATTAAAAACTTTCTTAGCCCATAAAGAGTACAAATCAAAAAAAACAGACCTATCCTCTGGATCTTTTATATTTAAATTCTCATTACTTATTATAAACAAAGCAGAAATGAACAACACTTTTATAATTACTAAAATAATTGTTCTCATCTTAATCAGATTCTTCTAATTTTTTCTCAGCACTCTTATTACCGCCACTCCAGTCTTGTTTTAAGGCAAACCCTCCAATTTTAATAAGATTAGACCCAGCGGCGCTTAACCAAGAAGCATAAGTTCTAATTGCACTAGAAACTCCCTCAACTGTTTTTAGATTTATTTCCTTTCCAGAAAAAGCTATATAAACAGTAAGAAAAAGAAAAGCAATACCTAAGAAAATGAAAAAAAAAGCGACCCTTGTCCTAAGATTATTTATCTTAAATGATAAAAATATGAGCAATAACAGAATCAAGCCTATAAGTATAAAATTAACCATTTTACCTCATCAAAAATGAGGGGTGGCTAATATAAAAATTTTTCTAAGCGACATTATTAGACAGAAAATTACAATTAAAAAAATAGGTACTTAAAAATGAGTAATGTATTTAAAATAATCAAAATAGCAATTACACTTTTTTCACTTAAACTACCTGGCTTTATAAAACCCTTTGACCTAAGTTTAAATGGCCAAAAGGGGATTATTCCTTCTACACTTAAACTATCAAAAAACAAATGAAAAGAATAACCAATAAAAAATGGGAGGGCAACTATTGGATAAGATAAAACTAAAACAATTGAAAGAAGAAGACAAAAGGTGTAACTATGGAGAAAATTCTTATAACTGGGTGTTTTACTATCATTTTTCAAAACTTTTCTGGAATAAAATATTGTATCCAAATCCGGAATGAGACTAGCAATAATAACAACAATAAAGAAAACCGGCTTATTTTTGACATATTGAAGAAAATAAATATCCACAAAAAATCCTAACAACAAATGAGCGGTACCGAACATACTATTAGTATAATAAATACAAATTTAAATTTATTCTTTTAACATTTTTTGGATTTGATTGTTTAGGGGCGTATTTCAATTTTTTTCTTCCCTATAATAACGAGCTTCTCACCTTTTATTCTCTTCTTTAATTCTTTGTCTAAGGTCGCTATTATAATATCTGGATTTTTTTTAGAGATTTTGAGTAAACCCTGATCGACGGTTTTAGACCCTAATCTTATTTTCTTAAATTTATTCCTTTCTATAATTTTTAGAGAAAGCTCGGCATCTCTTCTTAAATGAAATTTCCCTTCTTTTTCTTTTATCCTCTTTATTTCCCGGATAACTTCTAAAGGGATTACAATGCTCAATCCTAAAAGATAGATCTCATTAAAAAAATCTATTTTCTGTTTTACACAGGTAAGTATAAAATTTGTATCTAAAATTACAACTCTCATTTCGTTTATAACAACTTTTATTAAGGGATTCATCTTTTAAAAGGTATGTACGAAAGAGAAAATCTTTTAAGAATCTTTAAGGAAACAAAAAAGGCTTTGGAGCGGGGGGATGCTACAAAAATAAGAAACCTGAGTAACCAAACAACTAATTCTGCTTCACTAACCCAAGATCCGGATAATATCGCCTCCGCGGTTATTGTCTACTCTCTCAGTAAGATCATTGAAAGAGAGAATTATAAAAATTTAAAAGGATGGAATGAATTCTATAAAAAATATATATATTGTATAGATAAAGCAATAGAAGCTTTAAAAGAAAATAACGAAGAGAAATTAAGAAATTATCTAAGAGAAATAATAGAGAGTGTAGAAATCCTTGAAGGAGATTTTAAACAAAATATTAGAGACGTTTTTCAAAAAGCTAAAATAAACAAAGCATCAAAAATTTATGAACACGGAATCTCTCTAGAATTAACAGCAAAGCTTTTAGGGATTACCCTCTATGACCTAATAAGTTATATAGGAAACAGGGAAGACCCCTCTCACACTAGATCAACAAAAATAAGCGAAAAAGAAAGGATAGAAAACATAGAAGAATTTTTTAAATGAAAAAAAAGATTTATACGGTGGAGAAGGTATTGATATTTGACTCTGGACCACTAATAAGTTTCTCCTTGAGCGGGTTACTTAATTTAATAAAAAAATTAAAAGAAAAATTTAAAGGAAAATTCCTAATTACCCGAGATGTTCAAAATGAGGTTATTGAGGTCCCTCTAAGAATAAAAAAATTTGAATTAGAAGCTCTAAAAATAAAACAGTTATTAGAAGAAAAGATTATTGAAATACCTCTCTCTATGAACCTTTCTGATTCAGAAATAAATAAAAAAACTGAAGAGGTACTAAATACTGCAAACTCTGTCTTTGCGACCAATGGATTTGACATAAAAATAATAGAAAGAGGAGAGGCTTCATCTATAGCCCTAGGGTTAATCCTTAACGAAAAAAAAATAAAAAATCTTATAGTAATAGATGAAAGAACCGCCAGAATTTTAATTGAAGACCCTGAAAATTTAAAAGAATTTTTAGAAAAAAAATTACATAAAAAAGTGAATATAAAAAAAGAAAAGTTGGACTTATTCAAAAACCTAAGAATCGTAAGATCAAGTGAACTTGTTTATATAGCTTATAAGAAAAATCTTGTTGAAATAAGAGATAATAGGCTACTAGATGCGCTTCTATATGCTGTAAAATTCAGGGGGGTCTCAATCTCTGAAGATGAGATTGAAGAAATAAAGAAACTGAGTAACCAACGATAACAATTCAAAAAAATGTATCAGACAAAGAAGGTTTTAAATACGTCCCTTATATATTTGAAATAAGGGGGTGCGTAGGCTAATGGTAAACTGGCTGGCTCCAGACCAGCAGATGGGGGTTCGATTCCCTCCGCGCCCATTTTAACTAACAAAAATTTCATTTATTTTTCCTATTTCTTGCACCTCTCTTTCATTCACTAAATAAATTTTAGAGTTCATCATATCTTTTTTTGGAATTATTGAAAAAGACTCTATATAATCTTTATCATAATTATTAATTAAGGTACCTTCTATAACTCTAAAAAAACTTGGAATGACTAAAAAAGTTTTTCCGTCATATTCTCCTTCCAAAAAACACTTAAAAAAATCAATCTCTTTGTTTGGCCCAATCTCTGCCATTATAGAAGGGTGGAGATGACCAAAAACAATAACCCTAATCTTTTTATCTAAAACCTCGGAATATTGCTGATGCCCATGAGTGAAAATTGTATCCTCTTCTATATAATACAACTTAGGGGTTATACCTAAAAAATCCTTTTTTACATCATGATTCCCTTTTATTATTATAATATTCTCTTTCTTTACAGATATGGTTAAAAAGGATATTAATTTTGAAAACTCACTTAATTCGTCTTTTTTTGTAATAAAAAAATGATTTATATCTCCTAGAATAATTATTTTCTTCAAAGAATATCCCTTTTTCTTTAATTGATTAAAGACTGTCTTAAAGTCAGAAATAATCTCTGAAAGTTGATTCTTGAGATTAAGAACCCCTAATGTTTTAAGGACTTTATAAAAACCGAGGTGTAAATCCCCAACAACAAGAATTCCCTTTTCTGGAAAAAAGACTGTTTTATAAAAAAACTCGTATTTCATTTACAAAATTAGTTGTACTTCTTTAAATAACTTTTTAATTAATCCACCCTTCCTACTTTTTAGTTCTCTTTTTTGACGATCTTTTCATTTTAGAAAATATGTAAAAATAAAGGATTGACAAAATTCCGATCGTGTTGAATACCATTAATATTACAAACCATACAATAGAATTATTTTTTGCAGCCTTCCAAGTAGCCAGTATCTTCCAAACCAGCTCCCACAAAATTATTATAACCAAAAACCAGATAGGAATGCCTATTTGAGACGAAATAAAATCAAAATAAGTTCCCATAAAGAAAAAGATATAGTATTATTTATAAATTTTAATACAAAGGAGTTTTATTAAAGTTAACGACACTTACCTGGGGCAAAAAATTCAAATTTAGTAATGACGCCTTTAAAAAATCGAATTTCTAATTTGTTTTGTTGTTTTATGAAGATTATGAAGGTTTCTCACAAAAAGGTAGATAACACAGAATAAAGGTAAGATTGAAGAAAACAAGAGCTAAGGGTAAACTGAAAGATATCCAAACTAATCTAAGAATGCTCTATTCAAATAAATATAATAGTTTGGTTGTAAAGCATAGACTACAAAAATTATCATGAAAAAAGGATTCACAATTCCAGAACTGAAAGTGTCCGTATGAAGATTAAAAGTATGGTCCTTGATTTAGGAGAATGAATAATGCAATACTAATTCAAAAGAATTTCGTCGAGAGTCATACAAATATTAATTAAATACCTTACGAGTCAACAGGAGTTAATTTAGAATTAGGAGAAAATAAATGGTTAGATAGAAAGGATTTAATATTTAGGTGATATGTTCCACGCTTTCTGCGCGCGCCGTCTTAAGCACCCTCCCCCACCAGAGAAGCTCGTTAAGGAATCTCTCCACAGAATCGCCCATAGGGCCTTTACGTATTGATTCAAACACTTCAGAACCTTGAGGGCCTTTGCCCATTATCGCCGCAAAAAATATATCAACAGGAATATGAATTGAGTTTCTAATAGGTACCATTTGAAGTTCAATGGCAACTTGCCGAAGCTGTTCAACTGCCCGAGTGCCTAAAGCACCGCCATAACTTATAAAACCGACCGGTTTTCTATTCCATTCCGGGTATATCGCATCCATTGCGTTTTTGAGAACAGCAGGATAGCCATGATTATATTCTGGAGTCACTATAATAAAAGCATCTCCCTCATTAATTTTTTCTGACCACTTCTTCACTACTTTATTTGAATATTGTCTCTGTAACATCAAAGGTGATATCGCTTCATTAAAAAATGGCATTGGATAATCGCGCAAATCTAGGAGCTCAGCCTCCACATCTTTCAGTTTCTTTATTTCCTCAAAAATCCACTTTGCCGGTTTTTCGCTGAAACGATTTTGCCTCGTGCTACCAATAATAATCTTAATTTTAATAGTTTCCAAATTATTCATTTCCTCCTTGATTTGTTGTTATAAAATTTTTGTTTTTGAACTTCTTCTGATAAATTCTTCAAAATCTTGAGCATATAGTCTATGTTGAGGGTATAAAATATTTCTTGCCCCCTCCTCTCATTGATCACGATATTATTGTTTTTAAGTGTTTTAAGATGCTGTGAGACTGCCGGTTGAGACAATCCAGTTATCTTGACCAGCTCACCGACTGTTTTTTGTCCCTTAAGCAGAGATTCTACAATTTTATAGCGTGAAGTACTTCCTATACTTTTACCAAATTTTTCTATCTCCTTACAAAGATCATTCATATAAGAACATAAGAATATACTTATATTTAAAAGGTTTTCGATTCAATGAATGGGCCTAGGTGATGTTTACCTTACAACTCCACATAACAATAAATGTTATTATGTTCAAGTAAAAATAAAAGTTTAAATATATAGATACAAATACTTCTGAGAAAAAACACAATAAATTGTATAACAAAGTTTAATTATATACAACATATTGTATATATAATGAGATGTCCACGCTGCTCTGCTAAAACAAAGGTTATAAATAAAAGGGATTCCCCTAAGGGTATAAGGAGAAGGAGGGAGTGCCTTAAATGCAAAAAAAGATTCACCACATATGAAAAGATAAGCGAGAATGAATTATATGTAATAAAAAAAGATGGACGAAGAGAAAAATTTGATAGAGAAAAGTTAGAGAGAGGAATAATGAAGGCTTTTGAAAAACGCCCAATCCCAAAAGAAAAGATTGATAAGATGATAGATGAAATTGAAGAAACAATATTTAAAAAAGGCAAAAGAGAAATAAAAACTTCTATCATAGGAGAGTTAGTAATTAAAAAAATAAAAAAAATGGATAGGGTTGCGTATATAAGATTTGCCTCAGTTTATAGAGACTTCAAAGACGTTGAAGATTTTAAAAGAGAATTAGAAGGGTTATAAAATGAAGGGAGAATTACCTCAAGAAATTATTTCAGATAGGAAATTTAAAAATAAATTGGATAAAATCTATTCTTTATTAGAAAAAGTTGAAATAATCACCGACGAAAAAAAAGGAGAGAAAGTAAAATTATATAATAAAGATAAAATAATCTGGAGGATTGCATTTCTCCCACCTTATGTTGCAGATGGTGTATTAAATTCATTAACAGAAGAAATAAAAGATCAAAACAGATTAAGATATAGCAAGGTATTGATGGATAAATGGGGTAGAAAAGACCCTGAAACTAAAAGATACAGCGAAACACCGGAGATGATATTTTACAGGGCCGCATTAAATATAGCTGATGGGTTAGTAAAAAACGACCCCTCATTGGACTTGGAAAAGATTACAAAAAAAATATTTTACAAATTTGTAAATAGAGAGATTTATCCGAATACTCCTTATATGGCAAACGGTGGGCACAAATTAATAGCAAATAAATTAGAAGAAGTTTTAAAAGATAAAAAAGTTCCTCTTGAGATAATTAATGATTTAAAAGAAGAGAAAAAAATAAAGGAACAATTATTTGCTTGTTTTGTGCTTCCGGTTTATGATTCTAGAGAAAGTATATTTGGAACGCTCAAAGAAGCAGCAAATATACAGGCCTCAATAGGGGGGACGGGATTTAACTTTGAACTGAGACAAGCAAATGAAACTGTTGAAGGGACTGGAGGAATTACAGATGGACCAGTATCATTCATGAAAATGTTTTCTGAAGTCTTAGGTAAAACAATGAATCAGGGTGGAAAAAGGGAGGGGGCCAATATGTTTTTGCTAGACTGGAATCATCCAGATATAATGAGATTCATCTATTCAAAAAGAATTGATGGAGAGGTATCTTCAGCCAACATATCTGTAGCAATAGATCACGAGTTTATGAAAGCTGTAAAGAGTAAAGGAGAAGGGAGATTCTATAAGCTTAAGAATATTCATTATAATCCGAAATTAAGACCACATGTCTCGGAGTATTATACAATAGATCAACTCAAAAGTTCAATAGAAATAAGCAAGATCAACAAAAAATTGGCAAATATATCCTTAATATTAGACAAAACAGAAAAGAAAGTACTGAGCCCTTGGCTACCTGAAGGTATGGATGAGGAAGATAGAGTAATCGGAAAAGTTGGTGAAGATGGCTATATCTACTTAGATGCAAAAAAAGTATTGAAACATATTGCATATGGGGCCTGGTTTAACGGGGAACCTGGTGTTATTTTTATAGGGCATATAAATGACAAAAATCCAACACATCCAAATAATTATGAAGAGTATTTAAAGGAACAAAATGATGATGAAGCTAAAATTACGGTCGAAAAAATTAAAAAAAGAGTTGAAAATTCCCAAAATACTAAATCTCTAGAAGAAATGATCCACGAGTATGTCTGGGAAAAAGGCGATGATGGGAGGTTAATTAATCTGCCTATAGGGGTTGGTGTGATTAAAGCAACAAATCCTTGTGGAGAAAAACCGCTTCTTCCTTATGAATCATGCGTTCTTGGGCATATAAACTTAGAAAAGATATTAAAAAAAGATGAAAAAACAGAGTCGGGCTATTCAATAGATATGGAAAAATTCAAAGAAAATATAAGAATAATGTATGAAATTTTAGACAACGCCATTGATCAAAATGAATTTACTAATCCAATAATCGAAAAAACCCAAAAAAGTAACAGAAAAATAGGGTTGGGGTTTATGGGCCTGGCTAATATGTTATACAAATTAGAATTATCTTATAATTCGGAAGAAGGTAGAAAATTTGTTGATGAATTACTAGATTTTTGGGAAAAAGAGAGTGATGAAGTCTCTTTTGAAAAGGCTGAAAAAAAAGGGCCATTCCCGAATTTTAAATATAGTCGGCATAGAAAAGGTAGACCAAAAAGAAATGCTATAGTCCGAACAATAGCTCCTACGGGAACCACTGGGTTCGTAGCTCAAACAACCTCCGGTATGGAACCAGAATACGCGCTAGTCTACACGCGGACCACTGCACAAGGAACTATGGTCAATTTATCCAATCCCATCTTAGAAGAGAAATTAAAAAAATATCCTTTCTTCTTAGGAGATGATAGTAAGGAAAGATTTTATGAATTTATTATTAATGAAGGAAAGGGGTCCTTACAAGGATTTAGCATATCAAGGCAAGAAGGGGAATCTGACGACTCTTTTAAAGTAAGGAAGAAAAATCTAGAAAAAATAAAGAAAATATTCGTCACAGCCTACGATATCTCTCCAGAAGACCATCTAAAAATGGAAGCAATTGTTCAGAAACACGTGGATGATGCAATAAGCAAAACAACAAATTTTAGAAACAATGCAAGTGTAGAAGATATTAAAAAAGCACTGATATTAGCATATGATCTCGGAATAAAGGGTGTAACTTTTTATAGAGATGGGACAAGAAAAAACCAGCCGCTGACAATCAAAGGAGGTGAAACTGAGAAAATAAATAACTTGGAAGAGAAAGTTTCTACAAATAATAATTTTATAGTAGATTTAACCGAAAAGGAAAGACCGGAAATTGTTTGCGGCATTACAACTAAGATAAAAACACCTTATGAAAGCATGTTCATAACCTTAAATAAAGCTTTTTATGAGAATAAGTGGTATTATTATGAGTGTTTTATAGAAATAGGAAAAGCGGGATCTGATATAAAAGCCATGGCGGAGGGTTATGGAAGATTAATATCCTATTTGTTAAAAAAAGGAGTCTCTCCAGAAAGGGTACAAGAGCAACTTAGCGGTATAAAAGGGGAAACTAGAATGGGAATCGGGCCGAACTCTATTAATTCTTTCCCACACGCTATAGCAATGGCTTTAGAAAAAATATGTGAAATAGAAAAGAAATTAAAAGTAGAGGTAGTAGAAAATCAAGAGGACGTGATAGACGTTGTAGAATTCAAAAATAAAAGGGAGAATAATCAGGAAATAGAAAGAGAAAATGCAGTAAAAACAAAGACTAATAATAAACTATCAGGAAATTTATGTCCAAACTGTCATGCACCTCTTATAATCCAAGAAGGATGTGAAAAATGCTCTAATTGTAATTTTTCTAGATGTTAATAATAAACAAAAAACTTATAAAATGACCACACTACTTTCCAGAGGATATTAAAATGTTATCTAAAAAAGAAGAAAGAATAAAAGAACAGAGAATAGTGGTGATCAGAAATGAAAATCTCTTTGAAAACGATTATTTTAATGGATTTAGAGAAAAAGACGAGGCAGATTATAAATCAAGAATTTTAACAAATTTTGAGATTATGAGAAGAGGCTCAAGCGAAGAATTACCAAACCACCCTTTAGGCAATGCAGAACTTGATACGAGATTTAAACAAACTATACCCCATTGTGCAATATTCAATCCCGAATCAAAGGAGATTTTAGTATATAAGCGATCCAATTTAAACACCGAGAAAAGATTAATTGGAAGATGGAGCTTGGATTTTAGGGGGCATATTGAAGAGAGAGATATAACTGGCGAGAATTTCATAGAGAATAGCATGAGAATAGAACTAAGAAAAGAAATACTTCTAAAAGGAATTATAAATAAAGTAGAACTTTTAGGGTACATAAACAATGAAAACAATCCTGTAGGTAAAGTACATTTTGGAATTGCCTACCTCTTACATACAACTGCCCGTGAAGTTATTCCTCTAGATAAGACGGTCTCAGAAATAAGATTCTTATCTCTTAAAAAAATAGAAGAATTGTGTTCTTCAGAATACGTTGAAAGCTGGTCAAGAATAATTTTGGAAGAAAAATTAAGAAATTTATAAAAAGATTAACTAGACTAAAATGACGCAGAATATTAGTGAAGTAACAGAACAGAATTTTGATTTATTCATTAAAGATGGGTTGGTTTTCATTGATTTTTATGCTGATTGGTGTATGCCCTGCTTGATGATGGCCCCCATTATCGAAGAAATAGGAAAAAAATTCAAAGGTAAAATAAAATTCGGAAAAATTAACATAGATGAAAATATTGAATTGGCAAAAAGATTCGAAATTAGGTCTATACCGAGTTTCATAATTTTTGAAGATGGAAAAATAAAGGAAAGATTTATTGGAACAATGTACATTAAGGAATTAGAAGATAAATTAAAAAAATATATAAAACAGAACTAAGAATCATTAGTCTTCTATTTTATGTTTATTTTTTATATTATTTAAGTAATCTTTAGGAATTCCTTGCCTCTTTTTAGGAACGTCGATAAAATAATAAATTCCGTTTTTAATAAGGGTGTATGGAGCGATGCCGTTTAAATTCAAATTCTCGTATCTCTTTCTTTCAATGTAACCTAAATTAAAACCAGGTCTCTTATAAGTAATTATGGGAACTGCTCTCTTATAATCTAACTTAAGACTAAAATCACTAAGATAATGCAGGGCCTTTTTTAAATTGTCATAAGGAACTAAAACATATAGCTGGTTGTTAATATCCTTTACAATATCTAACAGAATTCTCTTTTCTCCTTCCTCACCGCAGTAATCCTCCCGTTTATTTAATAAAAAATCGATTAAAGAACTATGGTCCCCTCTCTCAAAATTCAGAAATTTTTTCTTATCATATTTTATAACTGGATAAAGAATAAGAACCTCTTCTCCTTCGATAGTTCCTTCTAAAGATTTCATAAATTTTTCTATATTATGCTGGTTTTTTCTACAAATTATCTCTAACAATCGGGCCATTTTTTACCTAGATTATTTATGGAATTTAATAAAAAAATTATTTAAAAAAATTTCTGTACTAATAAAAAATATAGTTTAAAAATGGCTCCGACGGGATTTGAACCCGCGACACCTGGATCTCCCTGCTCTCTCTCAACTGTTTTGTCCAGAAGAACATGGGGAGGCATAAAAGTCCAGTGCTCTACCAGACTGAGCTACGGAGCCGTCTTTATTAAATTAATCTCGATTGATTTATAAATTTTTTAAATATTATTCTTTTTCTAGAATCTCGGCCCTAATCCCTCCTCTTTTACATAAATCACAAAACTCTGTTGCGTCATCTAAACTACCAATTATAGTTCCCCAGTGCATAGGAATAGCAAGGGTGGGCTTTATTATCTTTGCTGCCTCATATGCCTCCTCAGCATTCATAGTAAACCTCCCCCCGACGGGTAAGAGAGCAACAAATTCTTTATTAGATTGTCTATATCCTGTTAATTTTTGCATCTCTGGAATCACATCAGTATCCCCGGCATGGTAAATTATTACTTCGCCAATCTTTATAACATAACCTAACCACAAATCATCCTTAGGATGAAAATTCTTATTAACATTATAAGCTGGGAGTGTATAAACTCTCAAATTTCCAAAGTCTATTTCTTTATTTGGTTCAACTATTTCTATTTGTATAGGAACTTTAAACTTAGTTATTTTGCTCTGTGAATCTACAGGAATGATAATTTTAGTATTCTCTTTTACTACTTTTCCGATATCAGCATAACTACAATGATCATAATGGCTATGTGTGATTAAAATAAAATCGGCTTTTTCAAAACCATCCCTTATATTATATGGATCAATATAGAGAATTTTATCATATTTTATCTGAAAACCGGCGTGTCCAAGCCATTTAAGTTCTACATCTCTTATTTTCATCGCTCTTATAAAAAATATATACTTTTTAAGAGTTTTTCTTTTAAGAAAAATAAAAAAAACAAAAAAATTATAAAAATGAGAAATAGAGACAGTACTTTAGTATTCCTCGTCTTCAAAATAATCGCCTTCTTCTTCTAAATACTCTTCATCTTCTTCATCTTTATACTCTTCTTCAAATTCGTCTGTCTCTTTGTCAAAGCCTTTTTTATCTTTCTTCATTTGACACCTCTTTAGATAAAAATACTTATTTTTAGGGTTTTTAAATATTTCTCTAAAATATTTCAATTATTTAAAGACTCCTTTTTTTGCCCCTATATGAGTTTCCTAATGATTTTATATATTCTGATTCTGCTTCTGTTATAAAGTGAAATAAATCACGTCTTAAAAATTCAGTTATATAATTAGATAGATTGTACGGACTATTCTCATTAGAATTAGAATAATTACGAAAGTAAGAAAAAATCCCCTTAGTTAAAATGGTACTTATGTTATTAATATCAATGGGTCTTAACCACCCATAGTTATCTTCTAAAAATTTCTTAGTTAAAGAATATAGCCTCTTAAAATCTTCATAGGACTTTAGATAATTCAAACAGTCCCATATTATTTTCTCTCCAAGGCAATCTATATGTTTCGTATATAAAATATCAGTTAAGGTCTCCATCTTTCCATGGTTCTCGGAAATGCGATGGCATCTTTTATATCATCTAAACCACATATCCACTTTATTAATCTCTCAGTTCCTAAACCAAATCCACCATGGGGTATTGGGCCATAGGAATGAATATCTAAATAATAAAAATAATCCTCAACTTTTTCTCCTTTCTCTTTAAGAGATTTTTTTAGTTCGTCGATGTTTGTATCCCTGACACTTCCACCGATTATCTCATGATTATTTTCAGGTCCGAGCATATCAAAACATAAAGCCACCTTTGGGTTTCTGGGATCTCTTGGTTTATAAAAGGCCATGATTTCTTTAGGATAGTGTGTGACAAAAACAGGTGTATCATAATCTTCCATGAATCTCTCCTCTTCAATAGTTCTCAAATCCTTCCCCCATGGAATATATATATTCTTCTTTTCATTCAATATTTTTAGAACATCGTCATAGGTTATTCTAGGAAATTTCTTTTTTAAAGAAGGCTCAAGTTTTCTAAAATCTCTATTCAATATCTCAAATTCCTTTTTGTGTTCTTTGATAACCTTTTTTATAATATATTTCACCATCTCCTCGGCGTAATCCATAAGGTCGTCAAGACTTGCCCACGCAACCTCCATCTCGGTGTGCCAAAATTCAGTAAGATGTCGTTTTGTTTTAGACTTCTCTGCTCTAAATGAAGGAGCAACACAATAAATTTTTTCTAAAGAATACATTGCGGCCTCTGCATATAATTGCCAAGTTTGGCTAAGGTACATTTTTCTACCAAAATAATTAACCTCAAACAAAGTAGGACCTTCTTCTGCCCCACCTGGAATTATTATGGGTGACTGAAACTCATAGAATCCCTTACCTCTAAAATAATTATGGATAGCTCCTATCACACTGCTCCTAATTTTCATAATAGCATTCATCTTTCTACTCCTCAACCACAAATGCCTCCTATCACCTAAAAGATCTTCATTTAGATCTTTATTAATAGGGAATTGATCACTTAACCCAACTATATTGATCTTATTAACGTGAACCTCATAGCCGTTAGGAGCCCTTTTATCTTTCTTAATTTGTCCTATAATTTCTAGACTAGATTCAATTTGTAACTTATCAATATCTTTCCAATCATTTTCGAATTCTTCTCTTTTCAAAACACACTGAATTATATCGCTACTATCCCGCAAAATAATAAACTTGAATTCCTTACTACTTCTCTCTCTATAAACCCACCCCCTAATAGCTACCCGGCCTTTCCCTTTTTTTATAGCCTCTGCAATAGATATAAATTTCTCTTTTACCATCTCCTCTATGGTACAAGCCTATTTGGGTCTCTTGGAAACAAGACTGCTTCTCTTATATTATCTAGGTTTAAGAGTGTCATTGTTAACCTTTCTATACCTATAGCAAAGCCGCCATGAGGAGGTGCACCAAATTTAAAAAATTTGATAAACCACTCAACAGACTTTTTAGGTATGTTTCTCTCATTAATGTTTTTTAATAATTTAAAGTACCTATGTTCCCTCTGCCCACCAGAAGAGAGCTCCACTCCCTTATAATATAAATCCGTACTTCTCGCATATTTCTCATTCTCCTCACAATAAACATAAAAAGGTTTCTCTACAAAAGGAAATTTATTTATAAAATAAAACTCTGTGCTAGGATATCTTTTTTGTATATATTGCCAAATCAATTTTTCTGCTTCAGAATCAAGAGAATCACCAAAACTAATATTTTTACCCATCTCAGATAAAATTTCGTAAATATCCGGAAATCTAATTTCTAAAAATGGAGATTTTGGAATTGTTATTTTAACTCCAAGAATTTTTAATTCGTCTTTACATTTTTCAATAACTTTCTTAAGTGCAGAAATTATAACTTGTTCCTCCATCCTCATAATATCTTCTTCAGAATCAATAAAAGCCATCTCTACTGCACATACTCTATGCTCTGTTAAATGTTTTATAGTGTTGCTTTTCTCCGCCCTCCAACTAGGCCCGATTTCGTAGATTTTTTCAATACCGCCTAAAACAGAAAGCTGTCTATGGAGTTGGGGGTCCTGTCTTAAATAAGCTTTTGTTTCAAAGTATTTAACTTCAAAAACTTCACTGCCAGATTCAGAAGCAACACCGATTAAAGATGGAGTAAAAACATGAATAAACCCATTAGATTCAAGATATTCTCGCATTCCTTCAATAATTTTTGCTTGAATCTTAAATATTGCTTGTGATTTTAAATTTCTTAGACTCAATGACCTCCAATCTAATTTTGTTGACAATTCTGATTTAGCCGCTTTCTCGTTGACCTGGATAGGAAGTTCTTCTGCTTTATTTAACAACTTCAAAGATAAAACTTCAACTTCTATATCCTGCCGAGCAAATTCTGCCTTAACCTCTGCCTTTTTAACTTTTCCTTTTATCTCAACAACACTTTCAAGTCTTAAATTAGATAACTCTTTAATCAAATCCTCGTCTTTTATAACACACTGGACTACCCCTGTAATATCTCTCAATAAAACAAACATCATTTTTGAAAGCTCACGAATATCATAAACCCACCCCCTAAGTAGGACCTCTTTTCCAATTTTTAGTTGAGAAACATAAAACCTTTCCATTCTTGATTTAAAAAAATATTACTTATTAATTTTTCGATGTTATTAATTACTAAATCACTTTTTCATATACTTTTTAACAAGCTCCATCACCTCTTTACCATCCACCCTTCCTTTGAATTCTTTCATAATTAAACCCATATAAGCATTTTCAGAAAGCCCAGGTCTCTCCTTTATAAGATTTATTATTTTTTCTTCTATAATAGAAGTATCCTCTTTTTTGAGACGAAGGGCTAATTCAATGTCCTTACCCTTAGCTACCTCCTCCATAACACTTTTTATTTGACCTTCAGATATCTTTTTTTCTTTAACAGCTAGTAATATATTTTCTAAAACACTATTTATTTTCTCTAAAATACTTTCAAAGTCATTAATACTATCGCTATGTTTTTTAGCAATTTCATTTGGATATATTAGTAAAACCTTTGCAACAAGGAGGGGGTTGTTAAAAACACTCAACAATGATTTAAACTCCTCTATCTTTTCTGGATTAGATGTTAGCAATTTAATCATCTCTTTATTAAGCCCTCTGCGCTCTAATTCCTCTACTCCTTCTCTGATTTTTGGAAGAGTTTTTTTTACTTCATTAATAACTTTTTTTGAGATTCTCAAAAGAGGTAAATCTGTTTCCGGATACATTCTTGCAGGACCTGGCAGAGGCCTCAGGTATCTTGTCGTTCCATCTAGATTAGCGGCTCTCACTTCTGGAAATAGATCTTTTTTACCCTTCCTTAGATCCTCTAATTGTCTCTCAACCTCCTTCTTAACAACAGTTACAAAGATTTTAGGGTCCTGAAAACCTTTTATCTCGGCTCTGGGATGCCCACTTATACTAATATTTATGTCTTGCCTTATTGTACCAATACCTCTCTTTACCTTACATAGTCTCAGAATCTTTCCAATTTGTAATGCTGTATCTCTAGCCTGCTCTGGATTTTTTATGTCTGGGGCGGTTACTATTTCAACAAGAGGAATTCCTAAACGATCTAATCTATAAACCACACACTCCTCATCGTCCTCACGAATCCTTCTTGCAGCGTCTTCTTCTAAGTAAAGATAATCAATACGAACAATACCCCAGGGCATTTTAACAAAGCCATCTCTTGCAATCAAAACACTTCTCTGAAAACCAGAAGTATTACTTCCGTCAACAACAGTCTTTCTCATTATCTGGGTAATCGGAACTATCTTGCAATTCAATAAAAGAGAAATAGAAAGAGCAATTCTAAGCGCCTCCTCATTTATCTCTAATGGGGGGGACTCGTCTATCTCAACTAAACAGGTGTTGTCTAAATATCCTTCATAAACAAATTCCTTACCAAGAGATTTTTGATATTGTGCTGCTATATCAACTTCCCCTAACTCTCCGGCTACTAAATGCAGTTTTCTCTTTATTATAAAATCTGGTTCATCATTTCTTAAAACAGATTGACATCTACAGAATAACTTTCTAGTATCTAACTGTTGATGAATTTCCAAACCACATTTCAAACCAATTCTTTCATAAAAAGAATTATCCCAAACCTCTTCCATAACAAAAATTAGATGAGAATCACCTTTATAAATTATTTACTTAAAGAAACTACTAAAAAACAAAATGCATTTAGAAAACTACCCTAATCCTACAAGGTTGAGGATTTTTCTTTTATTATGAAAAGGACTAGATTGAAAGCTATACCAATCCTTAGACCTTTCGTTGAAATAATCTTGATCAAAACTAAAGGGTTCTCTTATATTCTTAACTAACATTCTTACATCATATAAATCAGATAAGAATCTTAATTTCTCAGCTAGATAAGAGTCGCCGGGGTTCCTTAACACCTCCCCTCTAAAGGAATTTATTTTTCTTAAAATCTTTACTACATCCTTACTATTGTTTGAGTAAAATCTTTTAATTAGGAAAAGGAAATCTGGATTCCTAGTTAGTGAATTTAAAGCCCTCACTACTTTTGGAAGAGATAAATCTTCTGGACGAGCCACTCTATAAGTTAGACCGTCGTCAACCTCCATTGTAACACTATTTTCAAACTCCCTCTTCAATCTCCTTTCTTTTTCTTTAAAAGAATTCTCATTGTTTCTAGCTAATTCAACAAAAAACGTTTCTGTATATCTCTGAACCTCTTTCATAGCATTATCATTTTCAGTAGAATTAACGAGTAGCGCATATGCTCTTGAACCCTTCTCTAAAGAAACAGAATAACCTTTATCTGATAAAAACTCAACTGCAACCTTTATAGTTTTTCTAAAATCAAGATAAGTTAAGGGCTTAACGATAGCATAATCCAAGTCAGAGGTTGGTCTAAAATATTCGGCGGAGATATAACTCTGAACACCAAAACCCCCAACCAAAAAAATTGGCTCTGATAAACCTACTATACTCATAGCCTCTAACGAATCTCTTACAATCTTATCACTTAAAACCTTTGGTTCGTAAGAAAGTTTTCTCGGAAGTCCCATAAAATAAATTAAATTTTAAGATTTAAAAATCTTTCTGATGTCCCTACTACATAGTTACTAAGAATTTATTATAAGAAAATTTATAACTAATAAGACATTAATAAGAATATGGAAAAAAATAAAGAAAAAGGAAAACATGAAATATTTGTCTCTTTTGAGCTGAAAGATATAATTCAAATAATAATAGGGGCCTGTATTCTTGCAGTTCCAATAGGGTTCACAGAAGAGGCATGGAGGTTAGGAGAAATCCTCCCTATATCTAACATAATCTTTCTACTCGTCTTAACCTTGTGTTTTATTACTCTCTTTACATATTACCACTATCACAAGGAAAAAATAAATCTAAACCCGAAACATCAGATAACCCAACTTATAAAAAGGGTTTTTGCAACTTATATTTTCTCTTTTTTAATAGTTGGGATTATTTTAGAAACAATAAAAGTAACGGCCTGGTTTTCAAATTTTTTATTATCTTTTAAAAGAACAATAGTAATAACTTTTCCTGCTGCTATAGGAGCAGTTATTTCTGATAGAATATAAGACCGGTTAAGGATTATTTAAATCTAACCGAGGATTAAATTCACCTGCAAAATTAGTAAGCATATTCTCCCGAACCTTATCTTCATATTTTGACCACTCTTTATGACCGAGAACCCATCCTAATTTTACAAAAGCGGTCTCACTCAACATATCTTCGAGATAAATAACTCCTGCATTAAGGAGTTCTCTACCTGTTGAATAGACAAAAGGATCTAATCTTCCGTAAATTGTCTGACTGGTGGCACAGATAATCATCCCTTTTCGTCTTACCTCTCTAATTTTTTTTACCCAACTTCTATCAGGAGGATGGCCGAGCCCAAAAAGTTCTAATACAATTCCCTTATATCCATCTTTTAAATAATAATCAAAAATACTAGGTTTTTGACCTGGATATACCTTAATTAAAGCAACCTTTTTTTCAAATTTAGAATCTAATTTTACTTTATTATTGCTTCTAGATTTATAGTTAGAAAGGAACTCAATTTTATCTATATATATCTTTGCTATAGGTCTCCCGTTTACAACTTTAAAGGCGTCTCTTCGTGATGTATGCATTTTTCTTATTTTAGTACCTGGCATAACATAACAATAATCATCATTTACACTACTATGTCCAACAACAACAACTTCAGCAATATCGGAGATCGATGCAATAGCTGAACATTGTAAATTCAATTTAGCGTCGCTTGATGCCCGATCTATACTTCTCTGACTATAAGTAAGAACAACTGGCTTATTCAAATTTCTGAGGAAAAAACTAAGTGCAGAAGAAGTATAATGAAGAGTATCAGTTCCGTGAGTTATAATAACCCCCTTTATATTCGGATCATTTAAATGCTTTTCAGAGACCTTAGCTATTTTTTTCCAATCATTAAAATTAATATTTTCTGAAGGTTTCATAAAAACAACATCTATTTTAAAAACATTAATCTTTTCAAATATCTCAGGATAGAACTTAAAAAAATCTTCTGGTTTTGTTAGAGGTGCGACACCCCCTGTCTTTGAGTCATAGCTTGAGGAAATTGTCCCCCCTGTTATGATAAGGGCTACATTCGGCTTCTCTGCATCTTTCTTGACTTTAATAAAATCTTCTGAAAATCTTTGTTCAAACTTCTTCAAAACCTTTATTTCAAGAATATCTTTTTTATTAAATCCTATATTATACCCTGTATCAAGTTTTATTAAAACAATTCCTTTCTCAGATTTTTGTGTTTCTAGAAGAACTCCCTTATAACTTTTTTTCATAAAAACAACCTCTACATAATCACCAACCTTAGCATCTCTGATTTGCATTTTATCTAAATAAGAATAGTGGGTTTATTAATTTTGAGTAATCTCTGAAACCTACTTAATCTCAAAAAATCTCTGAGATAATCCCTACTAAAAAAACCATTCCAAGGATAAATATAACAAACCAATTTATAGGAATTGAATACTCTGGCCTCCTATCCCCTTCCTTCTTCGAGATAATATTCATAACCAAGATAAAAATAGCTGTAATACCTCCAGAAATAGCGCCTCCAACCCCTAAAATTTTTGTAAATCCAAAGAGTCCAAAAAAATTAAATACGGAATACAAAAGAAAAGGAATTAAATAAACACAAAGAAAAGAAAGTTCTCTTTTCCTTAAATCAAATGCCAGGTAATCTCTAAGTGCAAAGCTAAGACTAAAAAAGGCCGTGCCCATTGTAAAAATACCAAGTAAAAGTAAAAATTTTCCAAACAAGCCTTTAAAAGAAAGTGTCGCAATTTCTGAAACTTTCTCGCCCAGCGCCCCAACAACAGCAAAACTAAAAATTATATAGAGAAAAATTGGAATCGCTGCACCGATAAGGATGGCTTTTTTAAGCATTTTAGTGTCTCTTCCCAACTCTCTTCTTAATTCGGGGATAGAATTAAAACCAAGAAAAGAAAAAAGAACAATACCAAACGGAAAAAAAAATTTAGAAAAATTAATGAATGAAAAATTTTCATATTTTACATTTGGATACATTATAAGAGAGATAAGAACAATGCTAATAATTACAGATAAAACTCCAAAAAATTCTACTCCTCTTAGTTTTTTTATACCCCCCCGTGAAAGTATTGCCATAAAAAATAAGAAAAAAATAGTTAAAGGAAGAGAATAATTAGTATTTCCAAAAAAGAGTTGTGAAAGACTCTGCCCTTCTCCTATCAAATAGGCAATCAAAGCAGAATATATTCCAAAAATCATCGATAGAGATGTAACCTTTCCTAAAAACCTTCCTAAATATTTTTTAGAGTACCCTGGAATTTGATGGATAGCCCTAGTTCTAAGAGTAATCTCTCCAAAGTATAAATCAACTAAAAGAAGAATTATTCCCAAGAAAATCAACCAGAATAACCCTATAAAAAAACCGCTCTTCATAAAAGCATAAGGTAGCCCAAGAAACCCCGCACCAACAATCGTACCTGTCAATGTAAAAGCTGTTGAAAAAATTACTTTAGTTTTATCCAACATTTTCCTCCACTCATTTAAAAAGCAGGCCCGCCAGGATTCGAACCTGGATCTTCGGGGCCGAAACCCGAGATTCTATCCATTGAACTACAGGCCTAAAAAACAAAGATAAGTTAGGTTTTTATATCTTAATATTTATATTAATTAAGTACAACTTACTAAAAATGATAAATAAAACAACTAATTTCGAAAAAGGAATTAATTTTAAAAAATCAGAAAATTTCTCTGAATGGTATCAACAATTAATTTTAAAATCAGAGCTAGCTGACTATTCCCCTATTTCTGGGTGTATTGTTTTTAGACCAAAATCGTACTGGATTTGGGAAAGGGTAAAAGAATATATTGATAAAGAATTCCAAAAAATTGGAATAAAAAATGCATACTTTCCTCTTCTAATACCCGAATCTCTTTTGTCTAGAGAACAAGAACATGTGAAGGGTTTTAGCCCAGAAGTGGCTTGGGTTACTCAATCTGGTGAAACGCGGCTTAGTGAAAGACTTGCTATAAGACCAACAAGTGAGGCGATAATGTACGATTCATATGCTAAATGGATAAGAAGTTGGAGGGATTTACCTATAAAACTGAATCAATGGAACAACGTATTAAGGTGGGAATTTAAACACCCAACCCCTTTTTTAAGGTCTAGAGAATTTCTTTGGAATGAAGGGCACAATGCTTATTCAAATCCTCAAGAACTTGAAGAAGATAGAATAAAAATAATGAGAATATATGAAAACTTCATGAGAGAATATATGGCTCTTCCAGCAATAGAAGGAAAAAAGTCTGAAAAAGAAAAATTTGCTGGTGCAGTAACAACATATACTTTTGAATTAGTACTTCCAAATGGAAAAGCCATACAAGGCCCAGATTATCATAACGATGGACAGAATTTTGCAAAAGCATATAATATAAAATTTCTTAACAAAAAAGGTAGGGAGGAGTATGTATATCAATCAACATATGCTATTTCAACAAGAATGCTCGGAGTTATGTTTGCAATACACTCAGATGATAAGGGTCTAATTATACCTCCAAAATTATCAGAGAACAAAGTAGTTATTATCCCCATCTTTTCAAAAGGGGTGGAAAAAGAAATTATAGAGAAAAGTGAAAAGATAAAAAAGGAAATTGAGGAATTTAACCCTTTTATAGATAAGAGAAAAGAATACACAGCTGGCTGGAAATTCAACGAGTGGGAACTAAAAGGAATACCATTAAGAATAGAAATTGGTCAAACAGAATTAAAGAATAATTCTGTAAAGGTTGTGAAGAGGAATAATGGGGTCGTGCTTAAAATAAAAACAAAAGAACTAAAAAAGAGTATAAGAAAAATATTAGATGAAATGCAAAAAGAGCTTTATATAAAAGCAAACGATTTACTAAAATCAAAGATTGTGCTCTCCAATGATCTAGAAGATCTAAAAGAAGCGATAACCTCAAAAAAGATATCCCTCTCTCCTCTTTGTGCCAATCCTGCGTGTGAAGAATTAATAAAGAGAGAAACAGAAGGTGGAAAAACCCTCAATATACCTCTTGATCAAAATGGTGTAAAAGGAAAGAAGTGTATCTCATGCAAAAAACAGGCGGATTATCTAATCTATATCGGAAAGAGTTACTAACTTTTATTAACAACATTTAAAACATTCTCTTTGAATCTCTCTAAATCCTTTAAATTCATATGACCGCCAACAGCATCTTTATGCCCCCCGCCATCTGCCCCCTTCAAATCAATAATGGCTTTCGAAAAAATGTTTATTACCCGTTCACCTCTCATAGATATATTAGCTTTTAATCCTTTAACATATATCACAACAATTATTTTCTCTGGATAAATATACTTAAGTTCATTTGCCAAGTCTCCTGAAACGCTTAATTTACCCTTATATACAAAAAAGAGAACTTTACCAGATTTTTTTCCAATAGAAATAGCCTTTGAAAGGAGCTTCGAATATTTAGCTAAAACCTCTTTAAATCTTTTATGAAGAGTGTGATTATGCTCATTTTCATTTAAGACATCCCATGGACTTTTTGCGTTTATTAAAAATCTAATCATCTTATTGACATTAGAAGTCTTATCTTTTAAAGCGTAATTAAAGATTTTAGCAATTTTCCCTAATTGCGACTTATAGAGAATGTTCAGTACATTTTGTGAAGAAATTGTCAACTCCGGATATATCTCCTCAACACGAGAATAGAACTTTGGAAGAAAAGAATCAGAAATACAACCAATAGCCGCAATCCACAAATCCTCTTTTTTATCTGAAATCTGAAAACACAAAGCAGTTACAGGTTCCTCGCCCTTTTTCTTATTGAAAAGGGGATTATAATAATTTACAAAAGATGGAATTTTTTTTCTATCAATTATATGATGGTCTATCCAAACAATAGGAACATTCATCTCATACAATCTATTAAAAAACAATCCTGAAACAACTGGTTTATCTAATATAAAAACATAATCAGATTTAAAATCCTTAACCTTCTTTAAATATGAAGGGCTAATATCTGGAAATGATTTTATCGGAACTCCTTCTCCACGGCCTATATATCTACGCAAGAGAAGAAAAGAACAAAGCCCATCAGGGTCATTATCAAAAAGAAAGATTGGGTTTTGAGCTTTTTCAAGATGCTCTCTTATCTCGAGTACTTGCTTCTTTGTTAGCATCAAAAAAGTAAGAAAAACGAATTTAAAAAACTGATTCTTCGAGTAAACTGTGTCATATCTTTTTCCCAACTAATATTTTTTCTTTTAAATTACGAAGCTCCTCCTCTATAGAATTGGCAAGGTTTTCGTTTTTAAAAACCTCTTTTAAAGAGTCCTTGTCTAGGTTAAAAATCTTATCTAAAGTTTTAAATTTTTCTAACAATATTTTTATATCCTTCTTCAATATGTTTGTTTTATTGAGAATCCGTGCCCCCTTTGAAGTAATAGGCCTATCGTGAAGTTCCCCAAAGAAAATCCTTAATATATTGTGTACATCTAGTAAAAAATCAAAATTAATAACTTTAAGTGACTCGTCTTTCTTTAAATACCCGGACTTAAAATAATCTTTTAAAATACCCTCCCTCTCCTTTGAAATGTTTTTTGTAAGCTCCCTCAATCTCATACTTACAATAACCCCTTCTTTCCCTAATTCTATTACATATTTCTTAACATTTTCTGAAATCCTTCTTATTATCTCGATGGTTTGAAGTATACTACAAACATCTATCATCGTGGTAAGATTAGTTATCTCCAATATGTTTAATCTAGATAAAGAATCTTCAAATATTTCTCTTTGCTTTTCTAAAATCTGAAGGTTGTCTGTAGCTCTTCTTAAAATTTCAGAAGTATCTTCAAGGTTATAGCTCTCCTCCCCAAAATAAATAGTTATTTTCTTTCTTCTCTCAGAGACGGCTACTACAATAGTCTTGAATTGCTTTGCCGTCCTTTCTGCTGCTTTATGCCTGGTTCCAGTTTCTTTTGTAGGAATTTTTACGCTAGGGTTTAAAACAGCGTTGGCATAAAGTATTTTTTTAAGATCTCTTGAAACGATTATTGCTCCATCCATTTTAGCTAACTCAACAAGTTTTTGAGGACTAAATTTACAGTTTATCTTGAAACCACCATCCACAATATCAAAAATACCTTCTTTCTCAAATACTATCAAAGCCCCCATCTCTGCATGAAGGATATCATTCAAAGCAGTTCTTATAGCCGTTCCAGGAGAAAAAATTTTTAGAACATCTATAATACTTCTTCTGTCCTCTTGGGATTTTAACTTATCCTCTTCTTGAACTAATTTAACTAAACTAGTACTATCATCTTTTCTAACATTTTTTAGAGATTCTAACGTTCTCGCTTCACTCTTTTCTAATTCAACCTCTTTATTAGTTTGTAATTGTTCTTCCACAAACTTAAGGATAAATATGCTACTATTTAAACTTTGTTAAGAATTTTTCGCAAATGTCTCTGCCACTAATAATGGAAAAATAATCGTCGCATCCCCAAATACTTTTACTCTTTGGCTCTTTGGGGTTAATTTCCCCCAAGAAACAGCTTCCTCAGGAAGGGCTCCAGCATCACTCCCGTCAAATTCTTGAGCATTGTTTATATAAACGGCATAATCCGCTCCATTTCTATAAAGATTTGCATTAAGAATACTATGCTTAACAACCCCTGTTCCAAGAATTATAACACCCGTCTTCTTAAGCCCAATACTAGACTCATTCAACTCTTTCGTATCTTCAGATATGTCTATCATGAAATCGCCCTTCTTGTATTTAAAGAAATAAATCATATCTCCTAAACTCCCATCCATAATAGTGGGACAATGTATTTTTATTTTATTCCTCCATGCCCAATAACAGATACTTGCCTTATTATTTATTCGTTCACCTAATTTCCACACAATTTCATATGTCAAAAGGGGTTTACCTCTTTTCTTCTGTTCTAAGTAAATCTCTTCTAAAATAGGCATTACAAATTTCTCAAACTTAACATATCGAGAGTTAGGGACAAAGATATTCCCAATCCTGTTTATAGCTTTTTTTCTTAGAATATGGCCATTAGCATTAAAGTCTCCAAGAATAAAATTACCCAAGCATTTTATAATATCTTCCTCAACCCCTCCGCCAGTCGTCACACAAATATTTACCTTTTTATTTTGTACCAAAAATCTTACCACCTCCCTCAAACCAGAACTGATTATATTTGAGGTGTAACCAAAATAAATAGTTACCTTCTCTTCAATCATTCTATTGACAATCTTAATTGCCTCGTATAAGTTACTCGCTTGAAAACCTGTTGTTTCAAAAGATTTTATCATCTCAGGATAATTAATCCCTTTAGAAAAATCATATCCTTTAATAACCGGTCCACTTATTTCTTCCCCTAATTTCAGAATATTCCTCCTAGCCAATCTTTTTTTGTTATATTCCATAAAAGCTTTTTTAACTCTTTATTTATATAAATTTAACTAAATCAGTATAAAAAAAT
>JAWAEI010000003.1:0-28091 GCA_038891475.1 Candidatus Pacearchaeota archaeon
TATAATTCTTCTTATTTCTCTTTTAATATAAGGGTCTCCTGTAAATCCCTCCTCGGATATTAACTCCCCTATCTCAACACGTCCATTAAACACGGGATATTTCATAATATAAAACAACTTTCGTTGTGCCTCAAGATCTTTTGAAATTAGAGGGGTTGATTCTTTATCATATTTTTTAATTCCGATAAAATCCAATACTAAAAGTTTTCCTGCTAAAAAACCAGAGATTAAAACAAAAAATAAAAGAAGGAATAAGATGATAAACAAAGCTACAAACCATGTTAAGGTAGTTCCTATACTGCCCTCCTTCATGCCTTTTATAAACATTTTAAACTTATTGGTTCGATGCTGTTAATATATTAATCTTTACTTCCTTTTTCTTTTTTCCATCATAATAAAGAGCTTTTTCCTCTTTTTCGACGCACTTCGGAAATTTTTCTGTTCTAATTTTTTTGTTGACCGCAATACTGCAATCTTTATCAAAAGAAAAAGTTCCTTCTCTTATTTCTTTTAAGAGAGATCTGTTTTCTCCGTCGTAAATCTTAACTCTAAGATAAAATATGCCTGAACTCAATACAACTCTATTCAGATTACATTCTTTTAAAATATCAAAATTTTCTTCGATTAAATTTCTATTAAGATAACCATTATCCGTTATACAATCCATAAGTTTATTATACAATACAAGAGATTCTGTTTCTCTTATATCTATATCTCCTGAATAAAATATAAATACTCCGCCAACAATTGCTACGCCTACAACGCCAAGTATCAAAAACCACCACAAAGAAAATAATTTTTCCGAGGCTATTGTATTTATTTTGAAAATCCTATTAAACTCTACTCCCATTTTTTATAATTAAAACAAGATTGTCCCCTTCAATCCTAAAATCTATATCACTAGCTGAAAAAAATTTAACACTATACCCGCCTGTATTTGAAAGCTTAACTGTCACTTCGTTGCTATTAATTTTAATTACATCCCCGTCCAAAGACAGACCATTTTTTCGTGATAATTTAATACCTTCTTTAAAATCAATGCTAATATTTGTTTCTGGTTCAGCCATATCAATTAAAAGCGCTATTTGTTTTGCATAAAATTTTTCATAAAGTAAGGCTCCTTTTGAAGATAGATTAACAAAAATTAGTAATGTGGAGAAAAAAATTAAGTTAAGAATGACAAAGATTATGTGTGGATAAATCACCTCCTCACCCCTCTTCTTATTTTTTAGAATAAAATTAGGATACATAACTCTAAAAAATCTAAAAAGATTATAAATTTAACTAAATATTCTAATTTAGAGTGAATTTAGGATAAAAATAATCACGTAACAATCCTCAATATTGCATAATGTATATTTATGGAATGCTCTCGATCCTATTACAAAACTGCTCTAAAGCCTCAGGCGAATATTCTGTGACTCTTACCACACTACAACCAGACCTAGCATTATCTCCAACAGAAATATCCCCGCAATGCGCTGCAGAAATTCCTTTATTATCATATATATTATAAGCAACATAGGACGTCGCTCCAAGAACAAGAGCTGCGCATCCGGCTGCCGTCAAATGACTTCTTGCACAAATACCTATAATATTTTTAAGATTTTTGAAAGAGCCTCTTCCTAAAGGAGAAACAAGAACACTGCCGCCCACTACCCCCAATGCAGTAAGATAGTTTTTCATAACTTCACTTCCAGAAGGAGCACTTACCTGCATAAAAAATATTGCCGTCTGTTTATTTTCAAGATTCTCTTCTTCTTCAGTATTAGAAATCTTCTCAAAATTTACGGGACCTATTCCTGGAAGTGTTAAATTTATCATTGAAGGAGACTTAGGAATAGAAATAGAAGCCTCTTCCCCTTTAAGAAAGTCATAATAAGAAATATTCCCGGTAGGAATATTGTGTGTCCTTATATATTTCCAAACATCCCTCTTAGAAACGTCTATCTCTTTCTTTTTTAAACTCTCAGTATCAAAGGCTATTCTTGAACAAATCACACAACTAGAATAAATATCTGTTAAACCGAATCTACTTCCAAAACTATTTGGAAACAAAGAAAGTTTTCCACGGCCCATCATATCCCAACATCTAATAACCTCGTTTGCAATTATCCTCTCAACATCTTCTAGATCGTCCACCTCTTCATGAATAACGTTTTTCTCGTTCTTAAATTCCAAACATTCGCCTCTTCCAAAGATCTTTTTAGTTGTAATACAAATCTTTTTTGTTCTACATCGTAGAGGGGTGAAATGTTCTGGAACACTACCTCTTAAAATCACTGAAGTGTGACATGTTTCCTCATCAGACAAATTCTCAAAATTTAATGATGTATAAATTATAAGAATAAGAACAAAACCAAGGATAAGAAGTATTATAGTGACTAATACTTTAGAGCTAATTTCAGCTCTTTTAAAATTTTTTAAAATATAAAATTTTTTCATTTTAACATGATTTTCTAACTAGTTAAGACCTTAATTAGATACCTGATTCCAATTAGTAAAATGATAAAAAGCACAATCCATAGCAATACCTGTAATAATTCACTCATCTCCCCCTTCCCCTTAATTTTTTTCATTCTATAAATTGAAAAACAATGACGCCCCTTGATTCTTTAACATTCTCAGATATTAAAAAATTTCTACCAATTGACTCTATATCTTCTCTGGAATTATTTTCACCCAGAAATGATTGAATAAACCTATTAAAATTATTAATGAAATCCCTATTTTCATTAAGAAGAATCCAATTCTTCCAAAGGCCATCACTAGATCTCTCAATATCAAGGGGCATCCAATTTGTTAGGTCAGGACTCCACAGCCAGGAATTAGATTCTGGATCATATTTTAAAAACAAAGTAATCCCTTCGGCCATTACCTCTTTAATCTTTCCCAATCTAAAATCTGAAAAAGTAAAGGGATAGACTACCCCTTCCTTGTAATTAATCTTAACGTTAGAAATATCACTTTTCTGCTTAAGGGCCCTAGTCTCCTTTCCATTTCCTTCTCTTAACAAAACAAATTTATCTACTTGTTTACATTGACTCGTTTTTTCACAATATTTATCTTTGCAAAAACAAAGACAAAAGGCCGCTTTACATAATCCCTCTACAGGTTTCTCAATACTAACTAAATACCAATCTGAAGGAGCTTCTATTATAAATTGTTCCTCAGGATTATTTTCATTAATATCTTGAAGATTAGCATAAATAATATCTAGAGAAATGCTCGCTTTTTCTGCTTCAGTTCTCTTTTGTATAGACCACAATTTAAAACTCAAGACAAGAAGAATAGAAATCCCAATTACGGCTAAGATTATCTTTACTACCTCTTCTCCTGTTATTTCCCCCCCCTTATCAAACCCCATTTTACCTTTCTAGAATTTATTCTATGTTTTTAAGTCTTTCATACCTTGTCATAACTTCTTCAACATAGTTATCATGACCTTTGCTACAACCCCATCCAACATACCCCCTTAGAGCTGCCGCCCACCCACTATATAAAGTATCATTCTTTCTACTACAACTCTTTACACTATACTTTGAATTTGCTGCCCTGAAGTACTTCCCACTAGAATACTGGTCATAACTATTTTTTAGTATATAGGCCCCACATAAAATATTTTTATCCACATTTTGTACTCCTTCCAAATCTTTTTTTGAGTTCAGGCCGATTTCAGATTTACATAATTCCCAATTATAAATTTGCATTAACCCTACAGAAGATCTTTCGCCACTGCCTGATTTTGCATTCCACTTACAACTTGATTCTTGCATAATGATAGATAGCAATAGCACCGGATCAATACCATATTTCCACGATGAATCTAAGATTATTTTAATATAATCTTTACATTTATCTTCACATTCACATTTCCTATTGACTACTATATTATCTTTAGCAAAATAAACAGCCTTTCTAAGAAGAAATTCGTCATTAACCTCTTCTTTTTCTTTAGTTGTCTTACACAAAAGGCTGCCTTCTGGACCTTCAAAAAAATAAGACTGATCCAAAACCATAAGCTCCATAACGAGTGGAAGTTCTGGATAATCCTTATATGCTTCTTCTAAGAAGAATTTATCATAAATCTTCACCCTTTTTGAAGTGGAGATTTCACCAACAGCAACATCCTGCTTAAGGAAATCCGCACCAAAAAAACCTTTTCTTTGTAGTTTGATTTTATCGGGAGCTCTTTTTATATATAGGGAAGTCTTCTCTTTTCCGATTACGATATACCATTTTCCTTCTTCTCTTGAATAAGAAAAATAACCTATAGGGGAATTACAACTAGAAAGATCAATTTCAGTATTATTCTGTTCCTGGCCAGAAAAAACTTGGTTTTTATTTTGTTCTGAAAAACTTGGAAGTAAATTAAACCAACCCTTAACATTAAATTTAAAAATAAAAGATAAAATCAGTAAAAGAACAAAAATAACTATCACAACCATGACAAGCTTGTTGATAACAATTCCTTTTTTATTAAACATTTCAAACCCTAAACCTAAACATATTTTTTAAATAATCAAGAGCACCAATCCCTTTCTCTTTAAGAATAAAGTATCCAATAGCAATAACGATAAGAATAACAAGAGCAATGATCCACCAAGCCAGAATCTCAACTTCAATTGCCCTCTTTAAATTATTATTTTTATTAAGATAAATTAACATAAATTAAAGAGAAGTGTTTCTTTAATAAATTTAACCCTACAAATCCCTTCTAAAAATTCCATTAAAAGATATAAAGAAGTTTTTGAAATTATCTAAAAAATTCACACGAAACATATTTAAATAATGTCATCTAAAAATTAATTATGTTTAATAGTATTCTCTTCTTAGAAACTGGAACATTTTATAGCAATGGTGTTGGAGCTATTTTGTCGACATGGGAACAAGTTGGGGTTTTTTCTTACCTCATTCCTTTCCTCCTTATATTCTCCCTTGTATTTGGAATACTCACAAAAATAAAGGTTTTTGACAATCGGGCGGTTAATGGAATTATTTCCTTTTCTGTCGGCCTTTTAGCTTTACAATTCAATTTTGTTCCTTTATTTTTTTCAAAGATATTTCCAAAGGTTGGTGTTGGCCTAGCAATAATTTTGGCTTTAATAATCTTAGTGGGATTGTTCTTTGATCCAAACAATAAATTCACAAACTACCTCCTGCTTATCATCGGATTTGTAATATTAGCTATTGTATTACTTGATACTTATAGTTCTCTTACAGAGAATCGTCCATCTTTTTTAGATTATTTACAATACAATTGGCCGACAATAGTTGGTGTAATTCTTTTTTTTGTATTAATCGCTATAATAATAGGTATAAAAACTCCAGAAACGACTCTTTCAGAACAAAGACCGTATATCTTCTTCCCACATAACAAATAAAAATAGCTAGTTTTTTATATTAAGAAGGTATTAATCTATTCAAATAATCTTTATAAATTAAGATATTTTCTTTAAAAAAGGATGGGTGCTAAAAAGGAAGAAGAAACTACTCAAAAAAATGGTGAAAGGGAATTAAAGCTTACAGACCTGCCTGGTATAGGGCCAGCTGTTTCTGCAAAACTAGAATCTGCTGGAGTTTATGACTTGATGGGGCTTGCAGTACTCACACCATCTATTCTTTCTGAAATTGCTGGAATTAGCGAAGGAGTTGCAAGAAAGGCTATTCAAGCAGCTAGAGGGATGCTTGATTTAGGATTCATTGAAGGGACAGAGTATGCAAAAAAAAGAGAGAGCATAAATTATATAACCACAGGAAGTAAAAACTTAGATGAATTATTGGGTGGAAAGGGGATAGAATCCAAAGCAATAACAGAAGCATTTGGTGCATTTGGTTGTGGAAAAACGCAAATAGGACTTACCCTTTCTGTAAATGTTCAATTACCACCAGAAAGAGGTGGGGTGTCTGGAAAATGTGTTTTTATAGACACTGAAGGAACATTTCGGCCGTCTAGGATAAAACAAATAGCAGAAAATCTTGGATTAAATCCAGAAAAAGTTTTAAAAAATATCTTTGTAGCAAGGGCATTCAACTCAGACCACCAGATTCTTTTATTGGATAAGATAAGTGAAATGATAAAAAAAGGAGAACCAATAAAATTGTTAATAATAGATTCTTTAACAGCCCATTTCAGAGCAGAATATTCCGGAAGAGGGCAACTTGCAGATAGACAACAGAGATTAAATAGATATATACATAATATAATGAAACTCGCAGAAACCTATAATCTTGCAGTTTATGTGACAAATCAAGTGATGGCTAATCCCGCCCAATTATTTGGTGATCCGACGTCTCCTGTCGGTGGGCATATAATAGGTCATGCCTCAACATATAGAATATATTTAAGAAGAGGAAAAGGGGGGAGCAGAGTTGCAAAAATGATAGACTCCCCTAATCTTCCAGACAATGAATGTGTTTTCAATGTAACTGAAGCTGGCATTGTAGATTAAGTAAACAATTAAATAATTTTCTAATCTAAATGCCTCTACGAGGATTTGAACCTCGGTCTCAACCTCCGCAAGGTTGTGTTCTATCCGCTGAACTATAGAGGCATATATATTCCAAAACGAACATATTTAAATTATTTGGGATTTATTATGCTGCAATAAATTTTTAATTAGAAATAATTAGTAATAACAATTTTGACTATAGTATGATTCATTAACCATAATGAAAAACAGAGAAAATAAGAAGATACTTAAACAGTTAATTCTTAATTAAGCAATGGAAATTATATCTGACTTACAAATTCATTCAAGATATTCTAGAGCAACAAGTAAAGAAATTAATATAGAAAACTTAGAGAAATACGCGAGGATAAAAGGAATCAACTTACTTGGAACTGGAGATTTTCAACATCCATTATGGAACAAAGAAATAAAGGAAAAATTAAAAGAGGATGATAAAGGAATTCTAAGAACAAAAACAGGGTTTGCTTTCTTATGGCAAACAGAGGTAAGTTTGGTTTATTCTATTGACGGGAAAAGAAGGGCTGTTCATCTTTTAATTTTTTCTCCAAACACAAAAATTTCGGATGAGATAATAGAATACTTAAAAACCAAGGGGAGGATAGATTATGATGGAAGGCCAATCTTCGGAATTAATGCCAAAGCCTTTGTTAGAGATTTAAAAAACATAGACGATAGAATTGAAATTATACCTGCACACGCATTTACACCTTGGTTTGGTGTTTTTGGAAGCAAATCTGGTTTCAATTCTTTAAAAGAATGTTTTGGAGAAGAAACAAAAAATATTCACGCAATAGAGTCTGGAATGTCTGCAGACCCCGAAATGGCGTGGAGGCTCCCAGAAATTGCTTCTGGACAGATAAATGTTGTAAGCTTTTCAGATGCACATTCTTTTTGGCCGTGGCGTTTGGGAAGGGAAGCCACAATATTTGACATTCCAGAACTTAGTTACGAAAATATTATTAAAGCAATAAGAACTGGCAACGGATTAAAAGCAACGATAGAAACCCCTCCAGAATATGGAAAATATCATTGGGATGGCCATAGATCATGTAATTTCTCTTGTGGCCCAGAAAAAACAAGGGAATTAAAAAAAATATGTCCTGTTTGTGGAAATATTCTAACAATTGGTGTTGAACATCGTGTTGAGGAGATATCTTCTGAAAAAAAGGGGTTTAAACCAAAAAATGCTAAACCCTTTTACAAAATTCTCCCTTTACATGAAATAATATCTCTCGCTTTTGGCACCCCTCTTGAGAGTAATATTTGTTGGAAAGAGTATAATGCCCTAATAGAAAAATTTGATAATGAATTCAATATTTTGTTAAAAGTAGAAAAAGAATCTTTTATAAGAGAAAACATAGATTATAAACTTATAGAATTTATCTTAAAAAATAGAGAGGGAAAAATAAAAGTTATACCTGGCTATGATGGAGAGTATGGAAGGGCTGTAATCTTAGATAAACAACTTACCCTTGATTAACCCTTTTTTTAGAAACTAAAAACTTATAATGGGCAATAGATGTTTTTGTGCTACAGAGGGAGCATGTTTCTCTTAATGTATATTTTTTACAAGAAGGACATTTTCGAAGTTTCATTTTCTTTATAATAATAAGAATCTTAATAATTTTTCTAAAAATATTTTTAGCGAGATATGTTTTTGTTTTTAAATAAACTTAACTTATACTAAAAAGGTACTCCCTAAGTCGAGGATGAAAGGAGGTTGTAAAATATTTCTCTAAATCTTTAGCTTTAACCCATTTCAATTCCTTAAAATCATCACCGGGTTTCAATTTCCCTCCAATCGCTTCACATAAGAAATAAATACCTACAAGATCCCTCTTTTCGGGGTAAGTTTTAGCAAACACAGCACCAAGATTTTTCACAACCAATCCTGTTTTTCTCTTAATTCTACTCTTTAAAATATAATCTAGGTCCTCTTTTTTATTAAGCCTACCTTCTGGGAACCCCCACGTAAGTTGTGGCACCTCTTCGTCACCCTCTCTTCTTCCTATTAAAATTCTTCTTGTCCTTGGATCAAAAATTATTCCTAATAAAATTACTTCAAAGGTTGGTTTTAATTTTGTGTTTTGTAAATCTATTTTCATCTCACCTCATTATTTCATGATGAGTGGGGCTTTTTAAGTTTTATGATTTTTAATTTTAGAATAAACCTCTTTATAACAAAATTTTTTTACTTCTTAAGAATACTAACTTCAACTCCGAGATTTTTAGACTCTTTCTCTAACAATTCCAAAGACTTTTTCAGCTCGTTCTCAGATGTTTTTGGATCGTTTGATTCTTTAATTAAAAGGTATCTCCCCCTCGCTAAATATTTTATATCAATATCTTTAACTTTAGAAAAAAGATTTTTTATTTTTTCTAAACCATTTTCATCAGTTGATGTAACTAAAATCTCTTTCTTTATAGAAACTTTTTTTTGTTTTTGAACTTTTAATAATATCTCAATTATTTTTTTTGCATCCTTCTCTCCCACCAGCTCTTCTAATCTTTTGGGATTGGTTTTAATACCCTCAAAAAAATCATATAAGTCGCCGTCCTTTCTTATCTCATTTATAACAACTTCACTTTTCTCCCCGAGAATTATTTTTAAAACATTTTCATAACTTCTCTCTTGAGCATATCTTTCCTTAAACTCTTGTTCCTCTTTCTTTGTAACCCTTCGTAAAGAAAGTTCAATCCTATCCTTATCAACTCTTAGAACCTTACACAATATTTTTTTATTTGGCACAACATAATCTCTTAAATTCCTTATTCTCCCTGCCGCGATCTCACTCATTACAATATATCCTTCTAATTCTTTATCTTGTAATTTCATCTTCACAAATACATTAGTGCCGACAATTCTATCTACAGTACAAAGAACAATATCTCCTGGCTCCAATATCTTTTCCATAAATTTTAGGAACAAAAACTATTTTTTAAGTTTTACCTTATTTAGGTTTTAAAATTACTTTATCTCAAGCGATTTCTTAAGGGTTTCTATAAATGCTTCTTCTTTATCTAAAGATATTACTCCTCCGGCAGCGTGTTCATGACCTCCGTACTCCCCTCCTATTTCTTTTATTACCCTTTCTAAAATCTCTCTAGCATTCTTTCCATTATTTTCATTTCCACAAATTCTCATAGAAATCTTAATTTTATTTTCATAATGGGCCATAGCGGTAATAACTGTCCCTTCTCTATAAAGGGAGGAAGTAGAGAGTATAGTTGCAATAGTACCTATGATAGTATCTTTAATATTTTTTTGAGCGTTTATTATAACAAAATCTTCACCTTCTATTTTTTCTAAAGTTGAGACAAATTCAAGAGCAGAAATTAAATGTTTTTTATATTCACCATAAATCTCTTCTACCCTCCTCTTTGAATCTGGTAATTCAAGACAAAACTTTAAAGCGGTATAACTCTCTCCAAGACGAGAACAAGCATTAATCATTGCACTTATTTCTCTCGCATCTTCTAATTTATTAAAAAATTTAAGAAGAAATATATCCCCAATCAAGGACTTATAGTTTAATAAAGGATTTTTAAGAGCTATGAGGGTCACTAATTTCTCCATCTCAGTATCACTAAGCTCTATTAAACTCTTATATCTTCCATTTATAGGCTCTATTCCAGCATTTCTCAATAATTCAATAACCCCTCTTGAATTCCCACTAACCCCGGCTATATAAGGACTAGAACTATATTCCAATACTTTGTTTAATGGTTTTGTAGAAGGATACATCTTAAGCCCTTTTATTTTCTTTATTTCCCCTTTTCTAAAGATGTCATCACCCAACTCTCCTATATCCTCCTCCATCATATCCCCAATCATTCCAAGAACTGCCAACTTACTAAAAGAATTATCAGAGATAAGTTCATTACAAAATAAATAAACAAGTCCAGCACTACAAATTCTTTTCTTCCCTTCAAACCATGAGTTTAGGAGAGTAACTTCTTTAGGAATCTCTTGAAAAACCTCATGATGATCAATTATAAACACATCTTTCAAACCCGCTTTTTTTATATGGTGTAAACTCGCTGAGGCTAGATCAAGAAATATCACTAACTTATCTCTAGGTATTTTATTAATAAATTCCTCTTCTAAAGATTTAATAATTTTTAAAGAAAATTTTTTATCTAATTTTCTCAAAGTTTGCACCATTATCGCTGCAGAGGAGATGCCATCTGTATCAAAATGGGTAACTAAAAAAATATCTTTTCTTCTTGAAAGTTCAATAAACTTTGATGATGCCCACTTTATTTTCTCATTAAGCTGTGAACTTTTCATCTCTCCACAAAAAAATTCCATTCCTTTTTTTTCATTTCTCAACCCTGTAACGAGCTAGTTTCTAAAATACTCTCAATTTTTTTCAGTTTTGAAAGTAATCTCTCCCTTTCTCTTAGGGCTCTTTTATCTTGTTTATTTTTTTGACAATGTTTCTCTAACTTTTCAAGTTTCTTTTTAAGATTTAATATGTCTGGAGAAACATATAATCCTCTCTCTTTTAGTATCCTAGAGATCTTTTTTCTATAATCTTTTGAGTAGACACCTTCTGTCTTGAGATATTCTCCTATTTTCTCTGCACTTAATCCTTTTTTTGCGAGTTCTATAACTTTCTTCTCATATTCATCCATAGATAATCTTTTTATCTCCACGCCCACTCTCTTCTCTTCCTTTTGATAGGCTGATTTTCGCAACATTTTATTAGATAAAACGATCTATTTTTAAAGGTTTGTATCTTTTTATTAAAAAAGGATTTAAATATTATTAGATTGTAAATATAATAAAGGATGGCAAAAAGTTTAGGTATTATCAGCTTAAAAGGGGGTGTAGGTAAAACAAGTGTTGTTATCTCGTTAGGTTCTGCACTAGCACAACTTGGAAAAAAGGTCTTACTTGTTGACGGAAATTTATCATCCCCTTCTCTTGGTTTACATCTAAATCTTGTTGAGCCTGATAAAACCTTGCACCACGTCTTAAATAGAAGCTGTAATATAAATGACGCAATTTATGAATATGAAAATATCCATATAATTCCTTCCTCACTATTCAAAGAAATAAATGTAACACCCCTCCAATTAAGAAACAAACTCCGAAATATTAAGGATAAATATGATTTTATTTTAATTGACTCCCCTCCATCCTTAGGAGAAGAAACAATAGGAGTTATCTTAGCGTCAGATGAAATTTTTGTAGTAACAACGCCGGACCATCCCACGTTGGGTGCTACGTTAAAAGCAATAAAACTAATAAAGAAGAGAGGGGTTCCAATCTCTGGTTTAATATTAAACAAAGTTTATAACAAGGATTTTGAAATATCCTTTGAAAAAATTCAAGAGTGTATAGGAATCCCAATCCTTGCAGCAATTCCTTATGATATACATTTCATAAAATCGCTTTACCAAATGAAACCTTATACTCTTCACAAACCAAATTCTAAAGGTAGTAGTGAGTATAAAAAACTAGCGTGTGCTCTTTGTGGGCAGAAATACAAAAGAACTGGTATTTTGGATATATTTAGAAAAATAACACCAAGTAAAACAGATATAAATAGAGAAGTTTTCTACACTCGTGTTTTTAAAAATTAATATAGCCCTGCCAGGATTCGAACCTGGGTCTAAGGCGCCAAAGGCCTTTATTCTTGACCACTGAACTACAGGGCTTTATAAAAAAATGAACACAAAAATTTATAAGGGTTTTGATTAAACTGCCTCTCAATATCTTTCCTTATATCTACCTCTTTGTTCGACTTTTATTAAATGCTCAAAAACCTTCTTATGTTCACTATAATCTTTGTAACCTTCTAAAAAACTTTTAAAAAAATAATTCCACCTTCTAAAATGTTTTGCTTCAAGTGCTTGTCTAAATAGATGAATATCAACCGCCTTGTCTTCAATTCTATGACTTATAAAACCTAACCCAAAATCAATAAAAAAAACCTTTAAAACGGGCTGTTCAACAAGAATCATATTTGAAGTAGTTAAATCTCCATGGATTATATTAGAAGCGTGAAGTTTAGCTACAGCCCTACCAATCAATTTACATACCTCTATTTGTTTTTTTACAGAGAACTTATCTAAATTTTCTGATAACTTTTTTCCATCTATAAATTCTAAAACAATTTCTTTTTTTAATTCATCAACTTTTATGATTTTTGGAACATCAATAATCTCTGATGCCCTCCTAAACAACCTGGCCTCTGAACGGGTTCTTAATTTTCTTATTCTCTCATCAAACTCTGGAGATCGATAAGATTTTTTTACCCTTCTTTTTATAATATACTTCCCTTTCTTTATAATAATGGCTTCAGCCCCTATCTGAATAATTTCCTCAACCATTTTATTCCCCCCATCTTATAAGTATTAACAGTAAAGAGAATAACAAGCTTAAATCAATAACTAAACAGTATAAACAATATGCCCTCAAAATAAAATATTGTAGATAAAGGAAGTAAAGGGATATCAAAGAGCCTAAAAATATTGAAGAGTGAATTATTAATCTCTTTTTATTTGAAGGGTTTCTTATCTGTAAAAATATTATAAAAGATAAAAGCGTGAAAACAATAATACCATAATAACTATTTTGTACTCCTAAAGTATAATTATATTTTGAAAAATGCACAAAAGAACAATCGGAGGGTTTAAAAGCACAGTAATCTGAAGCCTGTCCGGGTATAGAAAGAATTATTGATGCAATAAGAGAGGTCAAAGAAAAGAATAAAAGTATCTTATATTTTAACATCTTCATTTTATATAAAGAATAAAATAAAATTAATAGTTGATTTTATAAAATTTTTTATTAATTTAATAAAAAAAACAAAAAATAAAAGATCCTAATAGAAGAGTAAAAACTTGTTAAAACTTCATTTTTTTACCAAACTTTCTAACTAGTTTCTGAAGTTGTTTTTGTGTTAGTCCTTCACTTATTTCACCAATGTTAGAAGAATGAGATTTTAATAAGCTTTTAATCATTTTGTATTGTTTCAAAAGAGAGCGTACTTCGGTATTATTTACGCCAGCGCCCTTTGCAACTCTGGAAATTCTTGAAGTTTGCTTCTCTAATAAATCTGGATTCTCTCTTTCTTCAAGAGTCATGGACTTTATTATATGCTCCCACTTAGCTATCCTATTCTCTTGATTTTCTATAATCTCCTCCGGTATTTTCTCTGTAACTTTTAAGAAACCTGGAATAAGAGATTTTATTTTTTCAAAGCCACCAAGGTTATTCATAGACTTTACTTGTTTAACAAAATCTTCTAAAGAGAATTTTCCCTCTTCAAATCTTACCTTTGTTTTTTCTTCTGTAACTAATTTTACCTTTTCTATTAAGGTTTCCAGATCTCCTATTCCTAAGAGTTGTGATAAAAAAGACTTTGGATTAAACTCTTCAATATCATTTATTTTTTCTCCTGTAGTTATAAAATAAACTGGAGCATTGGTCTCCGCACAAGCCGTTAAAGCCCCACCCCCTTTTGCTGTAGAGTCCATTCTGGTAATAATAATTCCGGAAATGTTTAATACCCTCTTGAACTCTTGTACTTGTTTCTTTGCCGCTTGCCCTATATCTGCCGGCATTACTAAAATTGTCTCTGTGGGTAAAATCTCTTTGCTTAAGGCATCTATCTCATTTATTAGAGAAGCATCTAAAGCGTGCCTTCCTGCGGTATCTAAAATAATTACGTCATAGTCTTTTATTCTAGGTTCTATTCTCTTCCATAAGATTATAGCATCTTTTTCATTCATATCTACAAAATAATTAAGTTTATTCTTCTCTGCTAATTGCTTCAACTGGTCTTGCGCTGCTGGTCTGTGGGTATCTAATCCAACTAAAATTGTTTTATATCCTCTCTTCGAGAAATAATTCCCAAGTTTAGCAATAGTGGTTGTTTTACCTACGCCATATAAACCAACCATTAAAATTCTATTTTGTTTCCCTTTTTCTTTAATTAGTTTCAACTGTTTGTGTTCACCTAAAATTCTTAAAAGTTCATCGTGAAGTAATTTTATAATGTGTTCCCTCTTCTCAACCCCTTTGACCCTCTCGTCAAGAGATGCCTTCCTTATTTTATCTGAAATTTCTTTAATAAGAAGAAGATTTACGTCTGCCTCAATAAGTGCTCTTTGCAACTCTCTTATAACACTATCTACAATATTCTTATCCAAAAAAATAGCGTTTGCTATCTTATTTGTCGCTCTTCTTATAGCCTCACCTAATTTCTCAAGCACCATTAAAAAATAACAAATTAATTTATAAAGATTTAGACCTCTCTAATATAATAGGATTAACCCTTAACTAAAAATTTTCTCAATTATTTCTTTTTTATTAAAAGGTCTTAGATCTGTATAATCTTGTCCAGTTCCAAGGAAGAAAATTGGTTTCTTAGTTACATAACTAACACTAAGTGCAGTACCTCCTTTTTCGTCAACATCCATCTTTGTTAGAACAATACCATCAATTCCAATAGCTTTATCAAAGCTTCGTGCCTGTTCTATAGAATCATTTCCAGTTATCGATTCAGCAACAAACAATTTCAAATCTGGCTTACAAACTCTCGAGATTTTTTCCATTTCATTCATCAAATTCTTTGAAGTATGCATCCTTCCAGCAGTATCTATTAAAACAACTCTTACAAAATTTTTTTTAGCATACTGTATTGCATCAAAAGCAACAGAAGCAGGATCTGCGCCATATTGTTTAGATATTATTTTTACATTAAGAGATTCGCCATGTTTTTGTAATTGTTCTATACTGGCTGCTCTAAAAGTATCTGCCGCAGCAATCACACAAGAAAGACCGGCGTTTTTCAGTAGATTAGCTACTTTCGCTATTGTGGTGGTTTTTCCACTGCCATTTACTCCAACAAAGAGGATAATATATGGCCCCTCTCCTTTAGATGAACCTTTGTTTTTTATTTCACTAATAAGGTCTACAGGCTCTATCAAAATACTTTCCAGAATTTCTTTAAAAGACTCCTTTATTTTAAATTCTACTTCTCGTCTTGGGATCTCTTCTCCGATTATCTTCTCTTCTAATTCTTCTATTAATTTTTCAGTAACTTCAAATGCAACATTATTTTCAATAAGAACCAGTCTAAGCTCTTCAGCATAAGAAAGGAAATCTTCTTTTGTTATTTTTGTTTTGATTACCTTATCTCTGAATTTCTTTAAAAATCCCTTTTTTACTTCTTTACTCCTTGCCGACGCTTCTTCAGAACCCCTTTCTACCTGGCTACTCTCTTTTGAGATTCTCTTAACCCAGCTCTTTATTTTTTCTCTTAATATCTTAAACATCTCATCTATATATACTGAAAATTTATAAATTATTCTTTAAAATTAATCTAATTTTCAAACCCCTCTTAAGAAATTATAAATTTTTATAAACATAAAAAACCTAATTTTCTGTATTGAGACTTTAAATGAAAGGAATATTAATCATTCTCGATGGGTTGGGAGACTTACCCCTTGAAAAGTTTAGTAATAAAACCCCTTTAGAAATAGCTGAAACACCTAATCTTGATTTTTTTGCAGAAAGAGGTGAAATGGGTTGTATGTATCCTGTAAAACCAAATTTTATTCCGGAATCTGATGAAGCAATAGTATCAATCTTTGGTAATGAATTGATTCAAAGTACGAGAGGACAGTTGGAGGCGAGAGGGATTGGGCTTAAATTAACCCGGGGTGATTTGGCTTTCAGAGTTAATTTTGGTACAATTGATTCTATAGAAACTGGAAACATTCTAGACAGAAGGGGTGGAAGAACTCTTACGATAGGAGAAGCAGAGGCCCTTTCAAAAGCAATAAATAAAATAAAGCTTCCGTGTGAATTTATCTTTAAACCAACGATTGGACATAGGGCTGTTTTTGTTTTAAAGGGGGGTTTTTCAGACAATGTAACGGGCAATGATTTAACTTATTTAAAGGGAACGATAGTGGGTTCAAATAAAATATCTCCTTTTAAAGCGCTTGATGACGAAGATAACACGCAATATACCGTAAATATACTAAACGAATTCATGGTCAAAGCCTATAATGTACTTAACACCCATCCAATTAATGAAATGAGAAGGAAAAAAGGACTTCTCCCAGCAAACTTTCTTTTAATGAGAGGACCCGGAATAGACCCTCCTAAACTAAGATTTTATAGAAAATGGTTGGCTATTGCATATATGCCTCTTGAAATAGGATTTTCAAAAATTAGTGGAATGGACGTTTTCTCTTTTGATTATCCTAAATTAAAAAATTTCGATTCCTATGAAAATTTAAAGGAGGGTCTAAAGAAAGCCTGCTTATTCTCTATAAAAATACTAAAATCAAAATTCAAAAATTACGAGTATGCTTATGTACACATTAAAGAAACCGACTTACCAGGCCATGATAATAAGCCTATAGAAAAAAAAGAAATGATAGAATTTATTGATAAAACCTTCTTTAAATTCCTAAGAGAATTCGCTCCTTTAAACAAAATAAATATAGTCATAACAGGAGATCATTCCACGCCCTGTAAACTTAAGAACCACTCGGCAGACCCTGTACCCGTATTGTTTTACAGGGGAGGAAGTCCTAAAATAAAGGAAAAAATAAATTCTAATAAAGAGAAAAATGAAGAAAATCAGAAAAAAACAAAAAAATTTTGTGAAAAGAATGCAAAGGAAGGAAATTTGGGATCATTCTTAGGAAAAGACCTTTTTGAAAAAGTTAACTTTTTATACTAGACCTAAACCACATATATAATTTCTATGTGTTTCACAACAAAAATTATTAAAGACAAATAATCTCTCAATTTTTATGATAACTTACAGTGATATATATGAGGCAGCAAGAAGAGAAAGATATTCAGAACAACTTCAGCCCCTTCCAAAGAACTTTATAATAGAAGTTGCTGAATATCTTAGAGAAAAAAAACAGCTCTCCTTTAAAGAAGATAATTTATTCTCAGAAATGGTTACAAAAACAAAAAAACAATTAGAAAATGCTATAACTCTCTTTAGAGAATTAGTAATAAGAAGAAGAAAAAAGATATTAAACCTCGTTATTATTGCTACAGAAACAGGGATATCTAAACAAGACTTTGAAAATATGTTAGATTTTGAAAAGACCCTTTTTGAGAGCGTAGTTAGAGATATTGAAACGTGTGATAAAAAATTGAGTGACCTACTAGAACAGAAAAAATCAGAAGAATCTAAGAACGAATTAGTCATTTTCTTAGAAGATGTAGAAGAGTTTTTAGATCTAACTGGAGAAACACTGGGGCCTTTTGAAAGAGGACAGATTGCAAACCTTCCAAAGGAGATTGTAAAAATACTTTTAGAGGATAAAAAAGTAGAGGTCTTAGATAAAGAGATTTAATAAAAAAAGAAATACATGAAAGCTTTTAAATAAAAAATTTTTAAAAAATACATGCCTGTGTAGCTCAGAGGTCAGAGCGGCGCACTTGTAATTTATGTTATTTTTAAAAACAAGAAATGCGTAGGTCGGGGGTTCAAATCCCTCCACAGGCTTAAAAATAAAAATCTTCTCTAAAAATTATTCTTTTTAATTTATTCTTTTTAATAAAAATTTGATACAGATTAATCCAATTAGTGAGGGAAGAAGGATTCGAACCTTCGCAGGCACTAAGCCAACAGGGCCTAAACCTGTTCCGTTTGACCACTCCGGCATTCCCTCTGTCTTTAGAAAAAATGATTGTACAATATAAAAATATTTAGACAATCCCAGAGATACCACAGCTTATTTAAATAATTTTTAGGGACTAAAGAAAGGAAGTGAAATTATTTTCTCATTTTTAGTTCTTCTTCTTTTTCTTTTATTTTCTCTTCTAATCCTAGTTTTTCTATTAACTCTTTATATCTATTCCTTATTGTAACTTCGGTTATTCCAGCAATATCTGCCACTTCTCTTTGTGTCTTTTTTTCATCGTTCATAAGTGCAGCAACATATAATGCGGCGGCTGCAATTCCGGCTGGCCCTCTTCCAGAGGTAAGCTCAACCTCTTCAGCCTTCCTTAAAACCTTGATGGCGTCGTTCTGTGTCTTTGGTGACAGTTTTAAGATAGATGCAAATCTTGAAATATAATCTTTAGGAGAACTCTGGGCTACTCTCATTCCGAGCTTCCTTATTATAAACCTATATGTCCTGCCTATCTCCTTTCTTTCTACATCAGAAGCTGTTGCCATTTCATCAAGAGTTCTAGGAATGTTGTGTGAACGACAAGCGGCATATAGACATGCCGCAATTACAGATTCAATTGAGCGCCCTCTAACCAATCCTCTTTGAACAATATAATTATAAATTAGCGAAGCTTCGTCTCTTATAACATTAGGTAAATTAAGATAAGAAGCAACTATCCTTAACTCAGCCATCGCTAACCTAAGATTTCTTTCTATAGAAGTTGAAACGCGCTCTTGCCATTTTTTAAGCCTTAAGAATTTCCTGGTTTGTTTAGGTTCGAGTCGATATATATCTGAAATTTCTCCTATATTAGTTGTTAACCCCTTATCAAATTTCTGTATGCTTGTTGGAGCTCCTCCACGGGTTTTTTTCTCTCCTTTTTCTGCTTTTTGAAAATCAACACCTGTATCTACCATTTTCTCTTCTATAACAAGGCCACAATCATTACAAATAATCTCCCCAAGATGAGAATCATAAGTAAGATTAATGCTGTCACACTCCGGACATCTCTTTATAAATGACATTTTCGTATAGAAAAATTTATTATTTTAAATGAGTCATAAGGGAACTGCCATATAGTAAACTTTATAAATGGTATGGATTTATAAAGCTTTCTATACCTTTACCTCGTTGTGTTAAAGGGGGTTCATTTATTTTGATAAAAGTAACATTGAAAATCTTTAATTGAATAAATAAAAGAAAATTTGAACATAAATTAAAGGGAAATAATGGTGTTAAGAGAATGTCTATAGGTCTTTTTATATGTCGCTTTCATAACCTAAAATAAAAGGGGGTAGCTTACAGACCCTAAATATAATTTATGTCTTTCCTTTTTCTATTTTCAAAACCCTTATTTCACAAAATGAGAGGGGGTATATCTTCTTTAATTTTAAACTCAAAAATTTCTGAATTTTACCAGAGATAATATCACTAAAAATTGCGTCGGTGTTCTTCATCTTTACATAATTAATTAACTCTTCTTTCGTTTTTTCCCTTAGGGCCTTCCTAACACCTCTTGAAACTTTTCTTCTTGTCAAAAGGTAGGGCTTTATTCTCAAAATAGCATCCTTAGATTCGCATGAAAAAGAATCTTCTATATAGTTTACTCCTCTTCTAATCATTCTCCTTAAAAAGGAAGGTACTAAAAAAATCTCTATTGGATCCGCCACAGCCTTGTTGTTATCTACTTTTACTTTAAGTTTTAGGATTACATTCTTTCCTTTAAGAATTCTTGTTAAATCATAGGATATAAACCGGTTATTAAGTTTGCTTAGATTATAATCATATAATTGGGTTTCTTTCTTTATAATAGGTATTTCAACATCAAAAAAAATTTTTTTAGGTTTTGCTTGTGCCATTTCTCGTTTAAACAAAAAACTCTTTTTATTCTTTTTGGTCTTTATTCCTGAAGAACTTTACCAGCCCTCTTATTTCTTCTTCCTTTACGATATTTAGATTTACCACAAACAGAACAAGTATAGATTATGTTTGTTTTTTTTGTTGTTTTAGATTTTCTTTTAAATTTAGATTGAGGGGGTTTAGACCCCCATTTGCCTTTATTTCCGACACCCCTTCCAAGGCCCCTTAACCTAGCTCTCTGTTTACTTCCTCTTGTAAGTGCACCCCTTTGGAATCCGGTTCCGACAAGCTTTATCTTGTGTTCTGTCTTTTTTTTACAATAGGGACAAAATCTATTCGTAGTTTTTGGTAGCTTCATTTATAAAACACTGTACCTAAAATTTTTATAAAAATGAGAGAAAACTGGCTTTTAAATTTTTTGTAGAAAAAAGTTTAAAGTATTCCCCCCATGACAACACTTACAAGAACGAAAAGAATGCATGTTGAGAAAAATGCTGTTAAAAAATAAAGAGAAAGACCTGCCCTAAAATTCTTCGCTAAAGTATAAGTGGTTTGAAGGGTATCATCTCCAGAATCAATAATAACTAATGTTCTTGTCAATATAAAAATTATTTGAAGTAAATAAATTCCAATTATAATCTGAAGAAAATAAGGAGGTATTATTTGTGTCACATCAAAAATACTAAGTAAGTTCTTAAATCCCCCTAGAAAACCACCAAACTCTCCGATACTTTGTCCTCCACCTATCTTAAGCACACTAGTTAACCTCATAAGGATCTCACTAATCATTAATGAAAGCCCTACAACAACGCCGGCCAAGAGTGGTGCTAAAAAACCCATGTTTGATTTCATATCAGAAACTACTTCTGCAAGCATATCTTTTAATCTAGCTGAGATCTTCTGTAAGTTCTTTGTATACTCAGAAATACTCATCATACTAACTGCAGCAATAGACAGCCCTTTTTTAGATGATTCTACCAGAATTTTCATACTCGTAGAAATAAGTTCTGAAGGATAATATCTAAGAGCACCAATCTCAGAGTCAAAAATAGCTTTTTCTACACTCGCGCCCATTTGTCTAATATTATAATCAACAAGCTTAAAAAATCCCTCTGTTTTCAGGCCTTTTGAAGACTCTGCAACTTTTCCGAAGACAAGCTCTAAGGGAGCTCCAGAACCAATTCTATTCCCTACTTGAAATAAGGAATTACTAAATTCTGATTCCAATCTCCTGGTATCTTCTCTTGCAACAATAAGTTCCTTTGTTTTAATACTAAATGCTGTTGAGAAAAAAACTGCACAACCCAAAGGAATGAACATTCCAAAAATAAGAGCAACTATTCCAAAAGGTCCTTTAAGACCATCCTCAGTTTTCACAAAACCGAAAATACTACCATTTCCTAAAAAACCAAAACCAAGCTCAGCAAAAGTATAATCTTTCTGAAATCCAAAAAGTTCTGGAAGAGAAGTGTACTGGAAAATAAATGGTAAAAATCCAATTATAAAGAAAGGGATAGAGATAAAAAAAGCTAAAATATAAGGATATATACTTTTATATCTAGAATAATACGGGTTCTTTTCAATTAAAGAAGAATCTCCGTGGCCTCCAGGCCTTAAGAAGATAACCTTGTCAGTCAAATAAAAAACAAAAAGAGGTATTATAAAATTAAACAAAAGTAAAACATATATCCAATTAATTAACCCCCCCAACATCGCGCTTGCAAGAGGTAAAAGAGCGAGACCGAGCGTTGGTAAAACTATTCCAAGCATATACACGTTAGTTAAAGGACTCTTTACATTATGAGTAAAAGTAAGCATTTTATCATAAATACCGTCAAGAACGGAATTCATTGCCTTCTCAAGAATGAAAATCCTTCTAGAATTATCTGGCTCATACAAACTGCTTTCTATAAGATGAAAGGATTCTATAAATTCCGGACAATAATCTCTCCATGTTTCAAGATAATTATCTAGACTCTCTTTTATTGTTGGAAACTTTCCTATTTCAACGTCGTAAAAAACTTTCTTCAAATCAAGAGAAAGAGGTGGTTGTAAGTTTTGTGATGCAAATGCTATTGCCCTCTCTAAGTTAGGTGTATGCCTCATATAAACTACGATATATAAAATAGCTGGAACCATCTGAGAAGAGGCCTTCAATCTCCATTTGTTTGCAAGGCGGGCAGGATAACCATTCAAGAAATAAAAAACAAAAAATGAGGATATAAAAACTAGAAAAAATAAAACAAAAGGAAAATGTTCTAAACCTCCTTTAATCAGAGAGATCGCGGTAGATAAAACTATACCTATGAAAATAAGAAAAACAAAAGAGACTACGCTTAATGAAAGAGGTTGCCACGGCTCTATGTCTAAATGAGCTATATCTATGTACTTTTGAATTTTTTGAGTGTCCTTCTCAGAAAATCTTATCTTTATTATACTCCCTAAACTTTTGCATAATTTTTCATAGTGAGAGAGGGTGGGGATTCTCTCTTTTTTGAATTGAAGATACTCCTTACTATAACCCGACTCAGGAAGATCGGATTGTGAAATTTTAGATTCGATCTCTCTTTTATATTTCTTTAAGATGTCTTCAATATCATCTCTTTTCTGGGGCATTTTAAAAGATTAAATAAAAAAGAAAGATAATTTAATAAAGCTTGGGGTAATCCTTTAAAACTAAAAATTTTAAAATGTTAATCCCCTTTATTTAGAAAGATTAATTAAACCTATAAAAATGAAAAAAAGAGGTAATTTTTTTCTGAATAAAAAAATATTAATTTTTTTATTAACCTTTATAGCTATTATAATATTTATTTTTGTCATCTCAAATTCTATATATAGGACAATTTTTTCTGGGAAAGCAACCTTAAATTTAACTCTTTTTAATGAACAATTCAAAAAAAATTCCTTAATTGCTGGGGAGATTGGGATACTGCTTGAAGAAGGTGATTTAATCCCGGTATCATCGATTGCCAAATTTATTCTAGAAAAACCAGATTGTAATTACTGGTATGTTTGTGATGATGGCACCCTAATTTCTTGGCAAAAGTACGATATAAGTCGTAGGCGATGTGTTGATAACAAAAAAAATTGGACAAATGGTCCGTGGGAGTTGTGTGCGGAAAAAAGATATCAAGAATTTAATTGTGATGATTTTATAACAAATGAAGAAAACTCACTTTCCTGTTGTGAATCCGGAGGATTTGGGGATAAATTTGGAAATCTCAGATGTAGTAATGGAGGGGGTTGTTGGAGTTCTTGTAAAAAAATATTAACAAAGGATTTACAAGAATTGATAAATTTATCAACAACTCCAACAAAAGGAAACATAAGTTTTGGGACTTTTAGAATTAGAAACAATATCATCCCGGGTGAAGGGGCGGGTTATGCTGCTTGTTCAGAAGAGAGTAGGAGGGGGGGTGGAATTGGTGGTGGGGCAAGTGGTAGAGTAATTACCGGAAGATATACACCTTCATGTATGGACACTGATGGTGGCCAAGATATTTATGTTTCTGGAAACTGTAGTGATGCTCCACAAGTTTTTTATAAAGACTATTGTCTAGACGAACTAACTTTAAATGAATATTATTGTAGTTCTGATGGAATATTATGCCTCTCAAAACCCTTTTCTTGTTTATATGGTTGTAATGAAGGAAAGTGTAATGAAAGACCTGTATTACCAAGCTATTGTACTGATGGAACACCATATAACTCTTGTTCTCTCTCTAAACCCTTTTATTGCAGTAGTAATGGAAACCTTATACCAAAATGTACTCAGTGTGGTTGCCCTCAAAATTATACATGCGACACTCTATCAAACAAATGTGTTCAAGAAATTAGAAATAATGAAAGTGGTGGTGGGGGTGTAAATTGTATAGAGAATTGGACCTGTAGTTCGTGGAATCCAGAAATCTGCCCAAAAAATAAAACCCAAACGAGAACCTGTGTTGATGTAAATAATTGTGGAACGACTAATGAAAAACCAAATGAAATAAGAAACTGTACTTATTTAGAACCGGAAAATTCCTGTATTGATTGGAACAATCTCTATTCAATAGAACTCTCACGATTAAACATCTTAACAACTCCAAATGAGCCAGGTATTTATAACTTAACGATCTCTTTGGAATATAATGAAACAGAAATATTAAGCGCCTCATCTCTTTTCTCTATTAAAGAAGAAGAAACCGACATGATTGATATAGAAGAAGAAAGAAATTCCGAATTACTTCAAGAGGGAAATAGAACAAATTGCAGAGAGAATTGGGTATGTGGAAATTGGACAAGATGTGATGAAGAAACAAATACACAAACAAGAACCTGTAGAGATATAAATCAATGCAATCCTATAAATATAACTTATGAAAATAGAAGGCTATGTTGTATTGAAAATTGGGTGCCCTCTTGGGGGGGGTGTAAGGGTGGATTTAGAGAAAAAACATATATTGACTTAAATAACTGTGGCACTACCTTTAATAAACCGCCTGGAGAAAGGGAATCGTGTATAGAAGAACTTCCATTCACTAGTACATCTTTGAAAAACAAACATAATTTCATTGTAACTACCTTCCTTATCTTAATTACAATAATTCTCACAATCATGTTAATAACAAAAAGGAGGGACGTGCTTAATAAAAAAGATAAAGTTGAAAAGGCATTATATAATGAAACCCTGCTCGAGAGTTATATAAAGAGAGCATATTATTTAGGTATACCTGGAGAAAGGATAAAGAAAAAATTAGTTGAAGAGGGAAATTGGCCAGAAGATATAGTTGACGAAGCTATAAAAAAAGTAGAATCTGATTTCAGAGAATCTAAATAATTTATTTCCCCCCTCCGGATTTTCCTATTATAACTGCAATAGCTATTATTATAGCAACAACAAACACTAGATTTGTCCACAAAGTATTACTCCAAGAACTATAAAAAAGATAATTGCTAATCTTATTTAAAAAGGTTTTTTCTTGACCCATGGCCCAAAGGAGCGCAATTAGAACAGATAAAACAATCACAACACCAATAAACCACTTTAATCCCTTTGGCGCATCCTCAAATTTAATACCTTTATCTCCAGCAACAAAACCTAAAAGTAAAAGAGAAATAAAGACTACAATAATAGCGATAGATAAAAACAAAATTAGGTTCGATAAAATAACTTTAGGAAAAACAAAACCTACAAAAATAAGACCAATAACAAAAGAAATTAAAGCATTAAGTTGTTTTGTGTCGCCGAAAATTTTTGTTTTTGTAAGAACCCCATATAATACAAAGAAAATCAATAGAAAAGGTAAAATAAACTTTGTGAATATCCAATGTTGAAGAATTGTAATCTCTTCCGCCATAATGTATTAAAAAATACTAAGTTTATATAATTTTTGATAAAAATTTTTTTAAATTAAATCTTATCTAATTCTACCCCAGTTCTTCAGGAATTTCTTCAAGTTCGGAACTTCTTGTAGGGATGGCCGAACTACTTATTATAAAAACATCACTTATCGCTTTAACGAACTCGTGTGGAACAACAACACCCCTGGCGCCACCAATAAGAGATGTTAAACCGCCTTTTACCCTTATTCTCCACCCATCTATTTTATTATTGCGAATAGTGGCCTCTTCAACCTCCCCAAAGAAATCACCTGAATCTGTAAAAACTTTAAAACCCAAAACTTCTGATATTTTTCTTATTCTCATACTAAAAATTTGGTATACCTCCTTTAAATACTTTTCTATAATAAAATAAATGTGTATAAAATTCATAACACAAAATTTAAAAATATTAAGTATAAATAAAAATTATATAAAAAAGAATAAAATTAAAGTTATAAAAATGCGCTGGCTGAGATGGAGAGACCCTTTTGAAGAAATAAGAAGATTTCGTGTAGAAATGAATAATCTTTTTGATACCTTTTTTGGAAATGATAAAACCCTAATAACCAGAAATAAAAAAAGAAAGGATTTTAGATTATTTAGACAACCACTCTCTGATTTAAAAGAAACAGAAGAGGAATTGAGGGCATATATAGAACTTCCCGGTGTTGATAAAAAAGACATACAATTAAATGTTACAGAGAACAGTTTAGAAGTAAAAGTAGAAAAAAAAGGAGAAACAAAAATAGAGAAAGAGGGATATATAAGGGCCGAGAGGATTTATAAAGGATTTTATAGGTCTATCTTTTTGCCCTCAAAGATAATTCCTGATCAAGTAAAAGCGTCTTATAAAGATGGAATTTTAGAAATAATTATGCCAAAAGTCGAGAAGAAAAAACAAGTGTTAAAGGCAAAAAAAGTAGAGGTCCAGTAAATTACTAAGGATTTTTGTAAAAATAAAAAAATTTATAAGAACTTTTTCTTTATTAAAAAATATGTTTAATCTAAAAGAATTAGTTAATATCTTGTTGGCAGTAATTATTCTCTCTATTGCAATATGGCTTTTTAAAGGAATTACACAGCTTCCGACTATATTAATAAGCCTTTTCCTTATAATAATTTTGAATACTTTTATTAAAAAAATTACTGCTTTTTACTTGGACTCGCATATAGAAATAAAACCGTGGAAGATAGAGAGGTACTGGTTTGGGCCTCGTGATTATTTTAAGAGGCCATTCCCGGCTGGCTTTGTCTTTCCAATATTATTCTCATTAATCTCTTTCGGAAAATTTGTTTGGTTGGCCGCTCTCTCATTCGATGTAAAACCGGAAATATATAAAGTTGCAAAGAGACATGGGATATACTCTTACTCCGAAGTAAGTGAAGGACAAATAGGAACTATTGCGGCGGCTGGAGTTTTTATGAATATTGTCTTGAGCATAATTGGATATTTTTTAGGTTATTCTGAATTTTCTAGATTAAATATATACTTTGCATTTTTTAATCTAATACCTTTCTCAGACCTGGATGGAAATAAGATATTTTTCGGAAATTTTGTATTATGGTGTTTTTTGGTTGCAATTATTTTCATAGGGTTAGCATATACTTTCTTCCTAGTATAAAACAAAGAATACAATTATTCTATTTTGCTAATCTTTAATTACAGAACTAATGTGAGTTGAGATAAGATAAACAAGAAAATTTTTATAATAAAAAAAACTTTTTTTTAGATGGAATTTCTAAAAAAAATCCCGCCAAGAGAGTATCAAAAAGAAATCTTAAAAACGTGTATAGAAAAGAATTGTTTAGTGATTTTACCAACCGGATTGGGAAAGACTTTGATAGCCCTAATGCTCTCAGTAGAAAGATTGACAAAATTTCCTGGAGAGAAAATCGTCTTTCTAGCTCCGACAAGACCCCTTACAGAACAACATTTTAATTATTTTAAAAAGAATCTTCCAGAACTATTTGGAAGCCTTGGTTTATTTACTGGAAGAGTTAAACCACAAAGAAGGAAAGAGATATGGGAGACGTCCAACATAATTTTTTCAACACCCCAGTGTATAGCAAATGATATAAAGAGAGGCCTTTATGATTTGAAACAAGTCTGCCTTTTGGTTGAAGATGAAGCACATAGGTGTATTAAGAATTACGATTATACATATATAGCTAAAAAATACACCGAAATGGCAGACCATCCTAGGTTGTTGGGATTAACGGCGTCTCCCGGAAGTGATATGGATAAAATAAAAGAAATATGCAAAAATCTTTCAATAGAAGAAGTGGAAATAAGAACAAGAGAAAGTAAAGATGTAAAACCTTATTTACCTGAATTAACTTTTGAGAAAATTACTGTGGAATTTCCTAAAGAATTTTTAGACATAAAAAATGCTTTGTTGAAATTATTTGAAAATTGCGTAGAGGAATTAAGAAATAGGGGGGTGTTTTTTGGCCCCCCTACAAAGAAAGAGTTAGTAGAGTTGCAAAAAAAATTAATTATAGAATTAAATAAAGGAACCCAGAATTATAACTTATTATTGTCCTCAAGTGCGTGTGCAAGAGCCTTAAAAATACAACACGCTATCGAATTACTTGAAACTCAAACTGTGGCTGGATTTAGTAATTATTTAAAAGAGTTAATTCAAAAAGCAAACAAAAAAGAAAACAAAGCTGTTTTGAGATTAGTCTCAAAACCAGAATTTAATTATGTTTTAAAGAAAT
>JAWAEI010000004.1:0-24882 GCA_038891475.1 Candidatus Pacearchaeota archaeon
AGGATTTTTGCAAAGAGATAAAAAGATAGCGGGGGTTACTACCTCTATTTTGGTGAGGAACCCAAAAACTTTTATTGAAAAACTTCAAGCAATAGAATATGTTGTAATTTGTTTTGCTAGGAAACTTTTGGATTTTATTGATGCTGTTTATGTAACGCCTGGGCCGTTCGCCCTTTATAGAAAAAAGGCCCTTCTTGAAGTAGGTCTGTTTGATGAAAAGAATATGACTCAAGATATTGAGATAGTATGGAGGTTAATGTCAAAGGGATATAGAGCGAGGATGTCCCTCTCCACCAGGACCTATGTTGATTCTCCAAAAAACATGAAGGCATGGTGGAGACAAAGGATTAGGTGGAATATAGGAGGGACCCAGACAATATGGAAGTACAAGAAATGGGCGTTTAAGAAGAACATGTTAGGAGTTTTTATAATCCCTTTTTTCAGCGCCTCTCTTTTTTTAGGTGTTTTTGGTATTGGTCTTTTACTTTATCTTAGTGTAAGAAGAATTCTTACGAGTTACCTAAATACTGTATATTCTCTTAGTGCACAAACAGCAGTCATAACTCTCCAAGACCTTTCTTTTAATCCATCTATACTCAACTTTTTTGGAATAGCTCTTTTTATAATTGGTTCTTCTTACACCTTTTTCGGCTTAGTAACAATGAGGGAATTAAAGTCTAGTTATATTAATTTCTATTCCATGATAACTTTTTTAACAGTTTATCTTCTTTTATACCCTATAAATTTGGTTCATTCTCTTATAAAAATGGCTAAAAAGGAGTATAGTTGGTAAAGAGAAAAAGTAATAAAAGGAGGGAATTTAATTAATTTATATGGATTCAAAAAACGCATTCTGGGAAGCATTTTTAGTTACTCTAGCTGTGTTTGTAATAGGAATCTTCGTTGGAGCAAGTTATGAATATGGGAGAAGCTCAAAGATAAAAGAGAGTATGTTCCTCTCTGAACAATCTCTCATAGACATGTTCATACTTTCAAAAATTACAAACTCAAAGACCATAAATTGTGAAACAATTGTTAAGTCTGAACTAAAATTAGCGGATGACATATATAAGGACGCATTGCTTCTTGAGAGATATGAATCTACTGAAAAAATAATTGATGAGTTAGAAAAAGTTCATAGAAAGTACGATCTGCTAAGAACACTTTTATGGGTCGATTTCAGAGAAATACCGGATGATTGTAAGAAAAATATTTCCAGTATAGTTTATTTGTATGAATATAAGACAAAAGACCAGGTAAAAAAAGCAAAAAGTGGAGTTTGGTCTAAAGTTCTTTTAGAGGTAAAAAATGAGATGGGGGATAAGGTTATCCTAATTCCAATTGCTGTAGATAGTAATATTTCCTCGCTGGATGTCCTAGTTTCAAAATTTAATATCTCCGAGTTTCCTTTAATAATACTAAATGATAGGGAAATTATTTATGAATTAACATCATCCGAAGAAATAAAAGAACACCTCTTAAATAAAAGCACTTAGGGCTTTTTAAAATCTAAAAGATTTGCAATCACCAGAAAAAGACAACAAATAGAAAAATTTATAAAACCCTATTTCTATAAAAAGTCATGGTAGAAAAAGATAAATCGGAAAAAGATAGAGAGAAGGAACGCATTAGAGAAATAGCTATCAAAAATGTTTCTAATCAAAACTTAATATCTTTAATGGTTTGCTATTTGGTAGATCAAGGAGGTAATCTTTTCGGAGAAGAAGGCAATCGACTTATTGAGCGTTATATATATCTCCCTTCTATTGAAAAATTAAGTAATATAGGAATTAATGATTTAAGATCTGGAGAGGAAATAAAATTGTTCTATAATAGTTTGTTAGGTTCAAGAAAGGAGGGGAAGAGATACTCAGGACAAATTTCTGAATATGATTTGATAAAAACAGCCACCATTATAGTGTTAGACAGCCTTATGTTTCTAAAGGTTGCGGATATAACAAAATTTCTTAACAGAGAAGTCGCCTCTAATTATTCAGATAAGTATATAAAAGATATTATAGAATCCTCAAGCGAAAAAGACAAAAATGTAGCGAGAGAATTAATAAAAATTTATCAAAACTCATTGATTTACCAACATTTGTCTAAAGCATATAATAAAGAAGCCGAGTCAATAAGCAACAATCTTGAAAAAATTCTGAAAGAAGATACATAAAATTTATTTTTTATCCTATTAACTCCTTAACAAGTTTTGTCATTACATTTAAAAATTCTTTAGCTCTTTCTTGTAAAATATCTATTTCAACTCCTTTCAGATCTTTTATTTCACCATGAGCAATCTTCTTATGAAGAAGCAATACATCTCTATACCAAATGACATATTTCATTTTTAATTTTCCAGAATTAACGAAGGTTTCCTTTAGTTCAGAGGGGATGTGTTCTGGTGATGCTGGAGTTACTTTTGCCGCTATGAGAGCAGCGTGGGCTGAATCCACCATCGACCAAAAAATGCCGTCCACAGCCCCAATTTCAGATATTCTGCTCCTATTTAGATGAAAAGGGGCTCTTTGTAAACAAGCATAAATAGACTCGGGAGTCGACTTAATCTTTCCCCTAATCAAGAGCGCTTTTAATGGATTAAAAAAACCAGCTAAATCAATTATAGCTTCTCCATAACGTAACACATTAATTAGTGTAGGATCTCCCCTAATCAAATCCTCCCACCATGTACTCAGTTTTATTGTATTTATATGAAGGCTTAATTGATAGGGATTACTCCTTACTATTTTTTCAAGCTCTTCACGATACCATGCTATAAGTTCTTGATCCCAATTAATAGTTACATCATCAATTATTATTATAATATCTATGTCAGAACCCGGAACATTTGTTTGTTTCGCAACCGAACCAAATAGAACAATAGATTTAATTATTTTATCAAATTTCTTATAGACCTTTTCAGCAAAGTCCATTGCTATATCTCTCTCTTTTTTAAGCTTAAGAGTACTTAGATTCCCTAATTCTTTTTTATTAGAATCCTTGTTTTCTTTTTTATTGTTTCTCATCCTAGAATATAAACCTCTTTTTATTTTTTTATTTTAATATATATTATCTAATATAGTTTTTAAATTTGTTCATAAAAATTATTCTAGAGGCTGTCCGCTAAATCTGCTTCTTCCTTCATTTAGCATCTGACCACCTAACTCTTGCGGGAGTCTTGAAAATCCAGCCCCAAAAGTTTCGTAATTTATTTGAGGAAGCATTGCACCATAGCCAGAAAGATAATTTTCATATAATCCAGACGCTTGATTCCAATAAGGAGCCATTTTCATGTAATATAGTGGGGAACCCATAGCTTCCAGTGTTTCTTGAAATGGTTGCGTTTTGAAGTGTTGCCACCAACTAGCAGCCTCTATTATTTTTTTTGCTTCAAAACCCCTTTCACCAAGTTTCTCCATCATCTCTTTCAATGGAACATTTCCCATCCCCATTGGAAGTTCGGTGTGCTCAAAACCAAAGTTATCAGATAAATGGACATGCTTAACCAAAGGAGCAACTTTTTCTGTTTCAGATATAATTTCTTTTTCCGAGTATCCATATTTTCTGAGCATATTTATATGTCCAACATCCCATGTGGCCCCAATTATTTTTTCAGCTTCTTCTCTTGCTTTAGGTTCTGGCATCCCATCATCTATAGCCATCTTTATAAATTGTTCTCTTGATTTTTCGACTATATTTTTTATGTCTTGACCTGTGCTTAAAGCGAATCCGGCAGGCGGGTTTTCAATGACTAGAATAGGTACATTTTTACCTTGAAGTTCCTTATAAGCTTTATAAGCTGCTTTTCCAAAAGTTTCTGAGGATTTCTCTAATGCAAATTCTTCAACTGGCACATAAATCTGTGGTGTAATTTTTCTATTTTTTAATTCATGAAGGAGCTCTTGAAATGCTTTAGATACTACAAAAGGGTCTGGAAATTTTTTCTCACTTACTTTTGCTTGGGAAAGGTTTCTTCCAAATTGTTCAGAGATTTTTGTAAGTTCTTCCCTTTGATGCTCATCCCCAAATTCATAAGCTTTACTAAAAAGATCTTTCACTTGCTTATATACATACTCAAGATATGTCATAGCATTCTTATAATGGTGAAGAGCAGTTAATTGTTGATAACTAAGTTTTTCTATATCTCTTTCAGATATCTTTCCACTTTCAATATCAGAAATAAGATGCTCTACAAAAGGCCTATTTGATTCTAATATTTCGTCTGCCCTTTCTTTTTGAAATAAAAGTTGTGAAATTTGGTTTTCCCATTCTTCATCATTTATTGCTTTAAGTTTTTTTTCAGGAGAATATCTTTCTAAGGTGATCCCCCCACTTTCTTTAGGAAGATATTTAGTCTCTGGTTCTATTAAAATTAGTTTTCCGGTGTTTTTATTAACCGCTATTATCTTTTCATATTCTTCACCCTTTTTTCTTTTAGAGGGGGGCAGGGGAATACTTCCGGGAATCCCTTCAGATGAGTGAAAATTTACGGTGATATTGCCTTCTGGCTTTAGTTCCTTCGCTCTTTTTAATATTTCAATTATTCTTCTTTCAGAAGATTCTCTTTCATCTTCATAATAACCTTGTTGTGTTAATCCAGAGACGTTCATAACCGGAGCATGAAGAGAGACATCTACCCCAACTAATTTTGAAAGTCTACTTACTTCTTTGAGCGCTTGCTTAGGAATTGAATCAAAAATTTCAGAAGATACACCCTCTATTTCAATATTTTTAACTCCAGATGAAAGTTTAGAAGAGACCTCTTGAAGAATGTTTGCACTACGGGGGTCTGTTGTCATTCCGAATTTACCTGTAGGAAAATAATCATTTTTATAATAGTTCAATGGAGAACTCCCACCACCATATATATCCGAGATTTTATAGTCAGATTTGACCATGATTCAAAATAAGATTAAATGATTTAAATATTTATCATTATTTGATTTATATATTCTTAACTTTAAATTACAAACTCACTAAAAGAAACATAAATTTATTTTTTGGAAAAAATTATAAATCAAAAAATTTTAAGAGAGATGTGATAAAACTATATAATACTCTCACAAGAAAAAAAGAAATTTTTAAGCCAATAAAAGAGAAAGAGGTGAGAATTTACACTTGTGGTCCGACTGTTTATTGGTATCAACATATTGGAAACTTGAGGAGCTATGTTTTTCCCGACATACTAAAAAGACTCCTAAAGGCCGAGGGTTACAATGTAATTCACGTTATTAATGTTACAGATGTAGGTCACCTTACTTCTAATGCAGATACTGGAGAAGATAAGATTGAGAAGGCAGCTAGGAACGAAGGAAAAACAGCTAAGGAAATTTCTGATTATTACTTCAACTTTTTTAAAGAGGATATAAAAAAGTTAAATATAATAGAACCAAATTTCTGGCCAAGAGCAACAGAACACATAAAAGAGCAAATCGAACTAATAAAAAGACTTGAAGAAAAGGGATTTACATACAAAACTTCTGACGGAATCTATTTTGATACTTCTAAAGTAAAAGATTATGGGAAACTTGCCAAGATTAATATAAAAGGTTTACTTGGTGGGAAGAGGATATCTTTAGGTGAGAAGAGAAATAAAACAGATTTCGCTCTCTGGAAGTTTTCAGAAAGACCCGGTCTAAGACAGCAAGAATGGGATTCTCCGTGGGGGATTGGATTTCCAGGCTGGCATATAGAATGTTCTGCAATGTCGATGAAATATCTTGGAGAAATGTTTGATATCCATACCGGAGGTGAGGACCATATTCCTATACATCACACAAATGAAATAGCTCAAAGTGAATCAGCGACAGGAAAAAAATTTGTTAATTATTGGCTTCATGGGGCTTTTTTAACATTTAAAGGAGAAAAAGTTTCTAAGTCTAAAGGGGGGTTTCTTACTCTTTCTAATCTTGAAGAAAAAAATTATTCCCCTCTAGATTTGAGATACTTATATCTTTCTGTACACTATAGAAAACCATTGGAATTCAGTTTTAATGCGTTGGATTATGCAAAAAACTCTCTTAAAAGGTTAAAAGAAATAATCTCAAAGTTTGATAAAACAAAAAGGATTAACAAAAAAAATGTTGAAAAAGCAGAATCACAATTTTTAGAGTTTTTTAGAGATGATCTAAACTCCCCAAAAGCGCTTTCATATTTGTGGGATATTCTAAGGGAAAATAGATTAAATGAAACTGAAAAATATTATCTAATCAACAGATTTGATAATTTGTTAGGTTTAGACCTTTCAAAAGAGTACGAAATAGAAATTCCAGAGTATATAAGAAGGCTTGTAGAAGAAAGAAACAAATACAGAGAAAAGGGTGATTTTAAAACAGCCGATAAAATAAGAGAAAAAATTTGCGATTATGGTTTTTTTTTAGAGGATAATAAAGATAAGACCATTATTAAAAAAAGGAATAATAAAGACAAAGTATAAATTAATTATCTTTGTATTCTAAGAGGGATGTCCCTCCTGTTTGGACGTTTATAATTTCTTGAGTGTTTTTACTTTCTTCCTCCAGTCTCTTTTCAGCAACTTTTATTATTTTAAGAAGCATTGTTTTATAGTCTATTCCAAAAAGAGAACACATTTTTGCTAAATGGCCATCCCAACACCATCCAGGATTCGGATTTGCTTCTAAAAATCTTGGCCACCCATTTTTATCCAGCCTCCAATCAAATCTGGCGTAATCTCTACAACCCAATCTTTCAAACAGAATTAAAGAAGAATTAACGATTATATTTCTTTGTTCCTTTGTTATATCAGCTATTATCGTTTTTATTTTAGTAAAATATGGAGAGTTAACCTCCCATTTTGCTTCGTAACCACAAATCTTTGGAAATTCTGGTGGAAGTTCGGAGTAATCGTCTTCTGTTATGCCGACGATTTCATAATTATATGGAGGGTTTCCTATTATTCCAATAGTCAAATCTTTTCCAGTTAGAAACTCTTCAACTATTATCGGTTTTTTGTATTTATACTTATTATTTATTTCTGAAATTGCATCTAAAAGTTGTTGATGATTGTGGGCTACTGATTTTTGTGTGATACCAAAACTAGAATCACCGAAATTCGGTTTTACTATAACTGGAAATTTTTTAATAGGGATTTTTATATTTACTTCACTAGGTTTGATTATAAACGCGTCTGCAACAGGTATTTTCATCTCTTTAGCTAAGCCCCTAATAAGAGATTTATCATAACAATGAGCTAAACATTGGGGGCTGGCGCCAGTATATGGTATGTTAAGCCATTCTAAGAGAGTGGGTATATGTAGTTCCTTTGTTGCATCATTATTTAAACCCTCTTCACAAAGATTAAAAACAAACTTTATTTTATCCTTCAACCTAATTAAATCTTCAAGAAGTGTTTCATGATTATTGAGATATATAAAGAAATACCCCTCCTTTTGTATATTAGATAGCGCTTCTTTTAATTTTTCAATAGTTTCTAAGTCATCATTATCAAAATTTCCTTTTACATAATCCCATTTTTTTGGGTCTCCAAGAATAACTGCGACTATCTTTGGTTCAATTTCCTCTTTACTATTATTTAAAATATAAGTTTTACTAATTTCTTCTTTATTAGATTCTGCTGTAACAATAATTCTATTCTTCATCATACCTAAATCCTGATTTCTCTTAGAATCTGGGGATAGCATTCCGTGTACTATAAAATTAGAAAAACCAGCTTCTTCTAATAAACTTTTTAACTCTCTTGTAGAATATAATCTCTCTGCATAAAATCTATCTGCAATAACTCCTTTGTTAATATTAATAATGATCTCTCTTGAAATTAATCTATTATTGTCAGAGGATAGAGACCTTTCTCTAACAACAAATTCATTTTTTCCGATCCATTCCCACGATCTCTTTTCAAAGTTTTCTCTTAAGAAACTTCCGTTAGAAACATCGAGAAGTATTTTTCCATTATTTTTTAAAATTCTAAAAGCCTCCTTTAAGACCATTAAATCTTCTTCTTTTTTTTCGAAATAGCCAAAACTGTTTCCCAATATTAAAACAAAGTCAAACTCGTTATTTTGATAAGGAGTTTTTCTTGCATCTCCCTCTCTGAATTTTAAAGAAGATAGCCCTTCTTCTGCCATTAATTTTTTAGCTTTTTGTATCAAAACACGAGATTTATCAAGCCCTTCTACATTCTTGAAACCCCTCCTTGCTAATTCTAAAGAGTGCCTGCCATGCCCACAACATAAGTCTAGGATCTTCTGTTCTTTTGATATGTTCAATATAGACAAAAAATAATCGATTTCTTTTTTTGTAATGTCCAAGTCATTCACGACATCCCCATCTGTCTTTAAATATAAAGAATCAAAAATATACTTCCACCAATCAGGTTGAACATACTTTTCTAAATCGAGGACAAAGCCAGGGCTTATGTTCTTCTTGTTAATATCGGGCGGCGGCTCTTTATTATCTGCCATATTTTAATCATCTTATATAAAATTTCTATTTAAAAATCTTTCTAAAAATATTTTTGTTTTTTATATGATTGAAAGTCCAAGATAAACTGATTTTTAAATTGATATGAAAGGTATAATTTTTTCTATGTTCTATGATTAAGGGCTACATTCTTCTCAAAAAATTTTATTGCTTTATATAATTCTTTGTGGTTTTTGGCATATTCATAAACCCCTATTCCCTTTTTATACGCTTCACAAGCTTGAACAAGAGCTTTGGCGCCAGCTTTTGTTCCATTTGGATGAGCATGAACTCCAGCGCCCATGGTTACAATAAAATCGACATTTCCAATTATTTCGATAAGAGATCTAAGGTTTGTTGGATTTAGGCCACCAGAAATTATTGGGCATGATTTTTTAATTCCTCTCCAAGAATCATCTTCCAGAATAATATGATGGGCTATATCCTTTTGGACAAGTTCTATAGCGTCTTTATCCCATTCCGGTATTTTAGCCCATTCTTGCTCAAAGAAGTAACCCGCAGATTTAAAATATTGTATGCTATGTGCTGCGACAATATCATCCCTTGGAGACCCCTTCATCTTTCCAATCCCTCCTGTTCCAGTATGTATACCGGAAGCCCCAGCAAGACGCGCAAATTTGGATAATACTAATGCACTAAAGCCAATATTATTCTCTGGTCGAGTAAAAGCACCATGTCCAGCCCTATGAAAATGAATAAAAACATCAGGATACCTTCTTCTTAGGGTTTGTACAGCCATCCACCCCGCAGTAATTCCATCTATTAAGAATGCATAACTTCCAGGTTCAAAACCCGCATTTCTAATAATCTCACATCTCTTAATCATCGTATCAAAATCAGCGGAAGAGACATTAAATGAGTGAACCTTTTTTTGACCAGTTTCTCTAACAGCCTTATCCATGGCCTTTTTTACATACTGAACCATTTTATCATACGGACAGAAATCCTGGTCTGCTTGTGGTTCATCATTTTTGACAAAATCCCCTCCACCTACCCAGAAATCATAGCAGACTTCTGCATATTCTGCTGACGTTAAACCCATTTTTGGTTTTATAATTGTTCCTAAGATAGGTCTTTCATAAACCTTCAGATACTCTCTCATGTCTTTTATAGTATAACTTGGACCATCATATTGTTCAAGCATTGCTGTCGGAAACCAAACATCCAATAATCTTAATACAGAGACCTCCTTCATACCAAAGATATTACCAGCTATATAAGTAAGGATATTTTGCACATTGCCCCCCCTATCAAATAATCTCCACGGATAAGCAATCCATACTAAATTTCTTTTTATATCTAGCTGGTATACAACCGCATTCATCTTTCTTGAAAATGGAGTTTCAGTTTTTACCCTAAAGTTAGTTCCAGTTGAGCTCTCAGCAGCCACTTCTGAGGCGGCTTGTAATATATTTAAACCTCGTCTTGGAACTAAATTAAATACTGCGAGAAGATATTCTCCGCTTTTTGGGTTTTTCAAATTTAAATTTACATAAGCCATTTGTTTCTTAGTAAGTGATTTTCTTAAATTTTGGATCCTAATTTTACCCTCCCCTTTTTATCCCTTAATCTTTATTATTACACATTATAAAATTTTCCATATAATGATTATCCTTCTTTTTTTGTTTGTGTGTCTTTTCTTATAGTAGAAGATAAATCAATAATATACTTACCCTCTTCTACCTTATATATTATTGGCAAATCTTTTCTAAAGAGCTTAGCTATATCAATCTCAAACTTTCCTTCCCCAGAAATTCTAATAGATTCTATATCAAGAATTACAGGAACATTTTCGTCTTCTACTCCTATTATTTCTCTTATGTCCTTTTCAACCCTCTTTTTTTCTTCTAGAAGCATTTCTCTCATACTCTCTCTTACTTTATCCAACTGCTCCTCTCTTATATAAAAGAAAAATCTACTTTTACACTGAGCACACCCCTCAAGAAGCTCTCGACTTCCAGTAGGTATTATTCTTAAGCATCTTACACATTGATGTGGCATTTAATCTATAAAACAAGTATAATTATAAAGATTTTTGTTTATCCGCTTTTCGTCTCAAGAGGGCCAGGGTAGATTTTTATCAGTGTTTGTTTAATAATAATTCTATCTTTTTCGGGTCCCTTTTTATTTCTCTAACTATTGTCGCCGGACCTATAATAGTAATTGCTCTTAGATCACCACCAGCAAGAGCATTTATTAGGTTTCCCTTGAATTTTCCAAAGAAACTTTCATTTCCCTCTCCAGAGATTACAGCAAGCTCAACCCCCTTAAAACCAGGTACATGATCTATCATAGCCATGGTATCCTCAATTAATCTTGTTTCTTCTTCTGGCTTTAATTTTCCTTGAATAATTAAAATATTATTACTCAAAATAATTCCTAAAATTTTCTTTATTCTTTCAGTACTATTCAGATTTTTTATTTCATGATATGGCAAAAGGTGTATACTAAGCTCTTTTATAGACTTAAGATTCTCTTTTTTTTCTTTCTTTTTTGTTTTCATTTTAAAACTTTTTAGTGAGTTTAAATAATGCTTTGTAAAACTCATCCATGTTCTTTCCGAATCTTGCACTTACACCAACAACATCATATTCTGGGAAGGCGGATTCTATACCTTTTATATTGGCCTTCTTTAGATCAATTTTATTTGCTACTATCAATACAGGGATCTTTCTTGCCGCCAAATTTCCTAAAAGAGTTATGTTGACTTGATTATATGGATTCTCCGTCGCATCAAGAACCACAACCACAAGATCTAGATCATCAAGCCACTTTATACTCTCTATTACCCCTTGAGTCGCTTCTCTAGCTCTTATCTTTGCTTCTTTTTTTGAAAGTCTAAATTTAAGAAAATCTTCATAATCTATTTTGGTGGCAATTCCAGGAGTATCTATTACTTTAAAAACCATTTTTTTTCCATCATATTCTATTTCAACTTTTTCTTTAAATTGAACCTTTCTTGTTTCATGAGGAATTTTACTGACAACCCCCAGCTCCTCACCCGTAAAGTCTTTGCAAATTCTATTAGCTAAACTTGTTTTTCCAGCATTAGGGGGGCCATAAAAACCCAATCTTAACTCTTTTTTTTGTCTAAAAAAATTTGAGAAAGTTTTTAGAAAATTTTTTAAGATTTTTGTGACCATTTTAAATAGTTTTCTCTTTACTTATTAAATTTTATGTTTTAGTATTTATATGTCTTGAATAGATTTGTATATACTAGAGCCTCTTAAATTTTTTCATAACATATTTTATCTGTTCGCCCTTCCAACCAACTTTTTTTAGGTTGTTAATTATTTCCTCATCGGGCATACCTTTCTCTCTAGATACTTTGATGTATTGAATTAGATTGTATAAATCTCCTTTGTTTGGGAAGAGATGGGTTTCATATTTTGTTTTATACCACCTTCTCATCATTATGTAAATGACAAGTCCAAGAATTAATATAGAGGCTATAATAATTAGAAATATAATCTGAGTTACTCCTTTCTCACTTCCTGGAGTGGTAGTAAGCGGCTCTTCTGCAGAGATTTCTAATCTATTTAATGGCGGTGATATAAATATAGGAATTTGATTAGGGTTTAATTGTTCTGTTGTGAAAAAGCTAATTCTTGATACATTCTTCAAGTTGATATAATAAAAATTATCATGTTGCCTAACCAGCTGATTATCAAAAACCAAATTATTTAACTCTGGGATAATAAGATAGTAATTATAGGGGATAGCTCTTTTCTCACTTTTTTCTAATTCTAAAACAGTTACTAAAGGTTCTGTTTTGGCGTTATATCCAACAGAAAATTCATTTAATTTAATCTTTGTATCTAAATTATCTATTTGCCACTTAACAATCGCTCTTCTATATGCTTCTGTCTTACGAATAGAATAATTTCCTCCAGCGGCTGTTTTTACAATTTCAAGGTTGATTATAGAGGGTTCTGGTATAAGTTCTATAGGGGGGTCTGTTTTCTTTGTTATTAAAATTCTTTCAGGAACTTCTAAGACAGAAAGCTGTGAGACTATCTCTCTCATCTCATTCATTTTTTCTTCTTCGTTTGTTATTCCTATGACAATATTATATCTTTGTCTGATAGATTCTAATTCTAAACTAATGTTTGTTAGATTGAGAGAGTGATTTATTGCTTGTTGTTGGAAAAGGCTAAAACTTCTTGTCTCATTCATGATCCTATTAATCTTTTGGAAATTGTTTAAAATTGTTTGATTTATAAATTCCATTGGGTGATTAACCCTTATTTCGAAAGTTTTTGAAGAGACTGCGCCAAAATTATCTGTTACAGTTAATCTTAATTTGTATGTACCAACTTTTTCATAGGTTTTTATAGCTCTATTTATTTGGGTTATCTGAGTGGTATTATCTCCAAAATCCCACAAATAAGTTTGTATATTTGTTCTCTGAGGGGCTTCTATTTGAACTACAAATTCTGTAGGTACAAAAATTGCCGTGGTTATAGGAGTTAAAGATCCTATAAGAGACGTATTTCTCACTTCTATGTTATCTCTAAAGATTGTCCTACCACCAAACTTTAACTCAAAACTGAAGTTACCAATAGATTCCGGTGCAGCAAAACCTTCAAAGAATAATCTACCATAGTCCGAAGAGATTTTGGGCTGATGTTCTTTTAAAAGACCAATTACCTCCTTAAGGTTGGAGATTCCTCTATCATCAGTATAAGTAATAGAAATGCCCGAAATACTAATTTGTTGATTTAAATTAGAATAAAATTTTATAGGGATTATACATCCTTTACTACAATTCCCTCCATATTCCTCATTGATATAATTTGTAATTCTTTCTTCTATATTAAACTCCTCAGAAGCCCCGTATATTTCTGTATTATTAATTGTAAACATTCCGACCGGACCATACCCTCCTCTCTTAACAAAAAGTTTAAAGACAGGTTCTTCATAACAGCTTTCATTACTCATGTATTTTATTTTAAATTTATTTTTACTTTCATCATCTGGATAAATAGAGATTATAAAGTTTCCTTCTTCTAACACCGTGAAATTTTTGTCATCTTCTGTTAATGGAATACACTCTATAGTATTTTGTTGTATGTTATTGGAGGAAGGAATTTTTACATTACATCTACCCCTCTCATCGGTATCTTGGTTTAGAATTTCTAAAGAAAAGTTTCCACCACCTCCTGGAGTGTTCTCTACCCTCTCTATTTCTGCTCCTATCTTTAAATTTGGAGTTGGTTTGATTTTTATTTTGTTTGTGTATGGATTTTCAGATAGGATTCCCCACTCCACCACGCCCCTCTCATTATAACAACCATACTCCGGGTTAGGACTAAACTCTCCAGAGGGTTTATAGGGTTTCCATTTAAAGGTATTCTCTCCATCTAAAAAAACAATAGCTAGTTGAGGTAACATTGACGCTCCAGCATCACTACTAACTCTCATAGAAAATTTAGTTATTTCAGATACCCCACTCCTCGAAGTTATATTAATCCCATAAGCCGCCGTTGAACCCTCTGTTAATGAAAAGATTTTTGTTCTTTCTTCATTACCTAAAGAATAATACTCTTTACAACTTTGTGGGTAGCAAGAATAAGAGTATTCTGAATTTGCCCTTAGTATCTCTCTTAATGTTAAATTACTCTCTTTAATCTTCCTTCCTGTTCTACCATTTTGTAATATATTATAATAAATCCCATAAAAAGTAGAGTTTATTGTCTCGTTATTTAAGCTTATGTTTATCCATCCGGTAATATTTGTGTTTGGAGTAGAAAACCTTTGAAGAGAATGATTTTCCGACCCAATTATGAATGCTCCTTTAGAAAAATCTATTAGAAAAATAAAGGCTAAAAAAAGAGTTAACAAAAGAAAGATTTGCCATCCAGATTCTTTAAGACTTACTTTCATAAACCCCTCTTTTAGTTTTTCCTCTTTTGATTAGATTATTAATATCGTAAAACAAAAGAGTTTATAAATATAACTTAACAAGAAACACTAAAAAATCAAACGATTTATTTTAAAGCGTTTAAGATAAACTCATGTAAAATAAAGTAACATTTAAAAAATAAAAAACCTTCATACTTAAGATGAATAGAAGATTATTAATTTTGGCTATAATTATTGTTTTTATTTTGATAATAATTTCTCTTCTCTTTTATAATATCAGACCAACATTAAAACAAGACCCTATTAGAGTTCAATGTCAATATTTTTGTGACACTGGACAAGAAGAGGGCTTTTGTAATTTTAAAATCCGAACCGGAGATGGAATAAGTTTAACTTGTGCCGGGATTTTAGGAGATGAAAAATATTCAAAATACGGTGTTCAATCTTGTCCGTCAATTTCATGTAAATCTGTTGTTGCGGAAGAAGATCGGAGTTGTGTTTCCGGGTTAGGAGGGATTTGGGTTGATCCGCAAGATAATGGTGAATGTCCTTCGAGAGAAAATAAATTTAGTATTAGAAGAATAGATCACTCAGATGATCCTCCAAAAGAAGGGCAGATATGTTGTTTTTATTATGAATAAAAATGGGAGATAAAAGAAAACTTTATTTGGTTATTATTCTTTTAATTATAATTGGCTCTCTGAATGAAAGCAGTGCCCCAAATTATAATCCGGGTGGAGAAGAAGTTGCCTGTGCTGTTGTGAGTAAAAATAACTGTGACAATTCTTCTATTCTTTTATACTTATCAAATTACATAAATGCACACTCTTCTACTAAGGATCAACCCGGCTATAATTATGTTTTATGTTGTAATAATATGAAAGGAATTAGGTTATTAGGAGGGGATCAATGTAACAACAATCTTAGTAGGGTTTTACTACGTCTCTCAAGTGATACTAACTCTCATGCAGAGGGAAAGGAATTCTCAAACGCATCTTATAGAAATTTTTGTTATAGCGGGTTCATTAATGTTATTACTACAAGAGGTCCTGATCCCAGAGGAAATTATGTTAGAATGTTCTCTCTTTCTGATTTTTCAAACGGCCACATAGGCCATTTTAATGCATATCCAATAAAAGTTTATGGTATACCAACTGTGGAGTCAGGTGAGGGAGGGGGTGACGGAGGTGGGGGCGGTGTACAACCTCCATCGAGGCCTCCTGTAGAAGGAGGGGGTGAAGGAGTTGTAGGACCTGGTGGATGTGTTTTAAGAGAAGCTTATTGGAAATTAAGAGGAACGGCAATAAACGAAACTACCAAGTTTGTTCGAAGAGGCTCTAACATCACATTATTTGTCAGGGGAGATAATTGTGAGAATCGAGACATTTCATTTAATATTTTTAGTATTATGCAATCAAGAAGGATTTTAGGGGTCCCCTCTACAATGTCTAATAATAATATTGCAGAAGTAGGATGGATAACAAATTTAAGTCAAAGCAGCAGGCAATCTGAAGAATATTACTTCAATGTAACCCTTGATAACCTTCAACTCAGAAGCAACCCTCCTAACTTAGTTGTTTATAATTCAAACAATATTAGGGTATGTGGTGATTACTTAAGTGAGCAAATTTGTAATGTAGATCCAGAGAGAGTGGCAAGAAATAGCGTACCCGATCCAAATTTATGTAATCGGGCTGGCTGGATTTGTAGATGCAACTGGTTTATTGGTGAATCACCTAGATGCAGGGGTGTTGCCGAGACTCTGTCAGGAGGTTTATGTACTTTTAATTCAACAATAGTAACAACATGTGAAGATGGTGAAGGATTTATGACTATTCAAATTAATGCAACTTGGATTGGAAACCAGAGTAACAGGCCTAATGAATGTGTTAGCGGGGTGAGAACCATAGAATGCCCCGCATATATACCTCTTCCTCTATTCGGTACTGCTCATTTAATAATCTCAATTCTATTACTTGCTATTATATATAGCATCTTCCTTATTAGACAGAAAATTATTAACAAGAAAAATTGATTATTTATGTTTAACCCTTAATTACAGAAAGCGGCTTTAGTTTTGCCACCATATTTCCAATTCCTAATTCATGGCTTACTTTAACTACTTCATCTACATCTTTGTAGGCAGAGGGGGCTTCTTCAATCACACCATATGTACTTCCTGCCCCAATGTATATATCTCTTTTCTTCAACTCTTCTTTTATACTATTTATGCTAAATCTCTTTTTTGCCTCTGTTCTAGATAGCATCCTTCCTGCTCCGTGAGCAGTTGATGCAAAGGAGATCTCTCTTGCTTTTTCTGTTCCAACTAATACATATGAAAAAGTTCCCATGCTTCCAGGTATTAAAATTGGTTGTCCAATTTTTTTATATTTTTTTGGGAGTTCATCTCTTCCAGGCCCAAACGATCTAGTAGCCCCTTTTCTATGAACACAAAGAACAACTTTTTTATTATTAATGAAAAACTCTTCAAATTTCACAATGTTATGGGCTACATCATAAATCAAATGGAGTTCTTCTTTTGGGAAGTATTTTTTAAAAGAGTCTCTTACCAAATGAGCTATTATATGTCTATTACAAAAAGCGAAATTAGCAGCAGCTCTCATCGCCTCGAGATACTCTTGTCCTATTTTACTGTTTATTGGAGCATAGGCTAATTCTCTATCTGGGAGATGAGAAATACCATACTCCTCTTCACATTTTTTAAGATAATCAGAACATGTTTGATGTCCTAACCCCCTACTCCCGGAATGAATAAGAACACAAATCTTTCCAGGCCTTAATCCAAAAGCTTCTGCTATTTTTTCATCGTATATTTCCACTACTTCTTGAATTTCTAAAAAATGATTCCCTGCACCTATGGTTCCTAGTTGGTCTTTTCCTCTAGCTTTGGCTCTTTGACTGATTCTATCCGGATTTGCTCCAACAAGGCATCCAGCATCTTCACAATTTTCCATATCCTCTTTTTCTCCAATGCCTCTTTCGACAAAATATTTTACACCATATCTTAATATCTCATTTATTTCTTTTTCATTAAACTTCATCTTTCCTCCAATACCTACTCCAGACGGAATCTCCTTCTTCAACTGATTTGTAACTGCCTCTCTTTTTTTTAAGAACTCTGATTTATATATCGTAGACACGAGGAGCCGAACACCACAATTTATGTCATACCCAACGCCCCCGGGGCTAATGATACCGTTTTTTACATCAAAAGCGGCAACACCTCCTACAGGGAACCCATAACCAGAATGTACATCTGGCATAGCCAATGAAAAGTTTATTATTCCAGGCAATTTAGCTATATTTGAAAGTTGTTTCACGCACATTTCTTCAATATATTTAAACAAAGTGTCTGAAGCAAAAATCCTACCAGGGACTAACATATCTGCAGCTTTTGGTAATTCATAAATATTCTCAGCAATTTTCTTCATCTTTTCTTTCATTTTCCTTTCCTAATTATTTTTTACTTAGTAAGATCAAACATCAACAACAGCCTGTATCATCCAAATTTTTTTCTTTTTATTTTTTATAATTTTCATATCAGAGTAGGTGGCTGACTTTATATAATCCAAGTTTTTATAATTTTTTGCATTATCTCCATAAAACAAAACCTTCAATGCTTTATTTTTTTTATCAAGAGATACTTTTGCTTTACTCACAACAAAACCTTCAGAATCTAAGAAATAAAGTATCTCATCAATGAGATTATACAATATTTTCTCATAATCATCCCCCTTTATTAATGACACTCTTTTTTCTTTTGTAGTTATCCTACCCCCTCTTGATAATATTTTAGATATAGCAATTACAGAGTTTTCTAGCGCCTCATTTAAGGTTCTTCCAAATGCATTGAACTTTATTTCCGAGGTATGGGGCAGAAATTCATATTTTTTCATTTTTAGGACCTCCAACAAAAAATTTTAATGATTTTTGGATGATAGTACGTTATATTAGATGTTATTATTGCTGTTTGTGTATAAATATTTCTTTTTTCCAGAATATTTAAGTTACACTCACTATTAATATCACATATCTTTCCACTACATTCAAAGCCGGCCGGTATTTTTCTTGTTATGACCTCCCTCAAGTTGTTTGGGAAATTATTCCAATCCACTTCTTCTTCCGTACTCAATATATAATTCCGTAAAGAATAATTTAATTGTATATTCCTGAGCATATCTTCTTCTATTATTCGTATTTCCTGACTTTCCTTAAAAATACGGAAGTCTTGGTTATTTAATATAAAAAGTACCACCCAACTAACAATTAAAACAGAGATAAATGCTTCTACTATCCTGACCCACCCTTTTTTCTTTGCTACCATACTCTTATTACTAAAACTCCAGCCTCTATAGAGGCGTTGTTTGTAAAGTATAAAATCGGGATTCTTTTAACAAAAACAGATCCCTTAAAGTTTCCAAAGTTTGTAGAAATATTAGTATTATTCATGAAAAAGAACTCAAATCCGAAATCTCTTTGTTTTTCTAGGCCGATTTCAGTTTTTAGAGCCGCATAGTCATTTTCATATCTTTCTTTTAAAGAGTATATCTTTTTTTCAGACACCATTTTTTCCACTCTTTTTACACCAGTCTCATAATTTTTTTGTTGACACCCCTCATCACCTGCGTTATTTTCTAGGATATCTTGAAACTCATTAGAAGAATAAATTCTAAAAAAATTTTTGTGGCTATTTCTAATTTCTAGATTATTCCCTACTTTTTTTATCTCAAAGACCACCCCCCCGTCATCCCTCGCTATAATTTTATTGCTATATCTCCCACTTAAAAACAAATCGTTTAATATAGAGCAACCCATATTGTCCTCCACATTAATAATTTTTATGGGAGTTATAGTTATCTCTGAAGATACTTGATCTATAATTACATTTTCTATTAATTTGGTTATTTCTTCTTTTTCTTTTAAAAGAGCTGCTGGTTTTAATATAAGATAAAGTAAGGAGAGTAACAGAATAAATATAGAAAATGATAAAATTACTTCTATATGAGAACCTTTTTTCCATTTGTATTTCTCCATTTTATCCAAAGAGAGCATTGGCCCCGGCAGATATTAAAAAAGCTAGCAACATCAAAATAAAGGAATGTTTAATTCCGGCCTTGGCCCTACCCTCAGTCAATTTTCCAATAGTTAATCCAGTGAAAAATCCCTGAACTAATAAAAGATAAACAAAATAGTTTGCGAAGTTCTCCTTACCAACTTCTACGCTCCGCATACTCAAGATACCTGTGAAGGAGAGAGATTGAGTAGTGCCTCCTTCTTGAATAAATCCTATGAGAGAGGGAATTATTTGAAATTGTAGTACTAATACTATAGCTATGAATACTAAAAAAATAATATATCCTTGAAGAGTTAATGAAGAAATAGTAGCTGCTCTTTCTTTTTTGACTTTGTCCACAATATTTACAGACTCCACAACCGACCTTAAGATTTTCTCAACCTCTCCCCCACTTCTCTCTGCTTCACTGATTAAAGTTATAGTTCTCGACACCGTTTTGTTATCTATATCTCTTGCAAATGTTTGAAGTGCCTTATTGAGAGGGATTCCTATTGAGATTTGGTTAGCCAATTTTTTTATATGATTCGTTAGAGTACCATAGGGCTTAGTTCTTGAATTTATTATTGCTTTGCTTATTGGGGTTCCAGTACTAACACTTTCTAAAATGTTTCTTATGAATTCAAGAAACATCTTTTCTTTTTCATTAGACACTCTACTTTCATGTATAATAGAAAAGACAAAAGGGGAAATCCCTATCAAGGCACCTAATCCAAAAATGAGGAAAAAAAACTTTGTTTTAGATAGTATCAACACTGAAAGAGTCATTATAATCAGGCACAAAACCAATCCAATAATTTGTATTTTTTTTATCTTCATTTTATTTATTTGATTGTCTTAAGTGTAAAAATATTAAAAAGAGTATATTAATGAGCGAAACAGAAGTAATTATTATAAGAGTTATTGAGAGTGGATTAAGGGAAAATCCAAATCCAGTAATATTCATTATAATCAAAAGCAGCATAAGAATCATAGGAGCGGCTATAACAACACTTATATAAATATCCATAAAAGTTTCTGCGGCTTTTGATTGTTTTTCCATTTCTACCCTATATTCAAAGAGTAGACTTTGGGCCCTTTTCTCAAAGAATTTTGACAAACTTCCTCCAGAAGTAATTGTAATTGCTACCCCATTAAGTAATTCTGCCAATTTTTCGCTTGGATTATTGTTGGCTACATTTTTAAGGGCAGTTACTATGTCATGGCCATAAATATTTATTTCATTTCTTATTTTTATGAATTCCTTTTCAAGATTAGGGTATTCTTTCGTGGAGATTAGGACATTAAAAATTTTGCTTGGTTCAATCATCGACGTAGATACAGAAGCCATATGCATCGCCGCGAATGGAAGTTCATTATTTATCCTGTTTTCAGCAGATTTTCTTTCCATGGAGGGATAAAGAATCCCGAGACTAAAAATTATTATAGGGACAACTATCAAAACCCATGAAAGATCTAGTAATCTTTTCCATAAAATTTCTTCATTTACTACGAGAAAAGGAAAAGATGATGATGTACTAAGAAATAAGGAGAGGACTAAAAAACCGAGGAGGAGAAGAAAGGATAGAATTGTTGTAAAAAAAACTACAGAGAGATAAGATGCCGGAACAAATTTAAGGTTTGCCCTTATTACATCTCTTTTTAATCCCTTAAACCACCCTTTATTTAAGAGATTTAGGGAAAGATTATAAAATATAATATTTGAAAATTGGATATATTTACTACTACTTGTACTGATTATTTCTTTTTTTTCTATTTTACTTTTTTCTCCTTTTTTTATTCTCTTTAAAATTAGTTTTTCCAAATCATTAGCCCCATCCCCGCTTTTTACTTTTTTTTCTTCATTTTTGTTTTTTGATATATCAATAGATTCTAATGAAGGGCCCTGTTCTTTCTGTTTTGTTTCAAAAGTGTGAAGAGGTTGCGGCTTTCCTTTTTTTAATTCCTTTTTCAGGTCGTCTATTTGAGAAAATATTATTTTTCTTTCTGAGGGATCTTTTATAGTTTTCACTATATCTGATAATTTCTTTATTTCTTCTAGCACTTTTTCCCTTTTTGTGTCCACCTCTTCCCCGCTATTATTAGAATCCCCCTCACTTCTCATATTAACCTTTAGGATATACCAAATCTAGCAAGTACTTCGTTTGGTTTTTTATAGTACAGAGTGATTATATCTTGAAATTTATAGAAATCAAATACCCCTTCTTTAAAAATTCTGAAAAGGAGTTGTGTCCTTTTTTCAAATTCAGATTGAATCTCGTCTAAGCTTATTCCATATCTTTTTGAAATCTTTTCAAAAATCTTACTGTTCCTTTTAAAATAAAACAAATCATCTGAAGGATTCCACACAAAAGGTGTGTTTATAATCGCAACACCCTCTGGTGTCACTTTTATTATTTCAACTATTTCTTTTAATTTCCTTGTCTCTTGTTTTTGAACAACAGCATGAGTCATGATACAAACACAATCCAATACATTAAGGAGAGTTGGGGAAAGTTCAATCGGTGGTGTCTCCAGCCTTTTTATAACAGAATCTACAGAGTCTGCATGTATTGTGCTTATTGAAGAGTGGCCCGAAGCCATTCCCTGAAAAAGCACATAAGCTTCTCTTCCACGTACCTCCCCAACAATAACATAATCTGGATTTTGTCTGAAAGAGCTTTTTAAAAGAGTAAATAAGTCTATCTCTCCGAACGAGCCTGTTCCTAAAGAACCCCTGGTAACGCTTGGAAGCCAGTTCTCTCTCGGTAGGTTGAGTTCTCTTGTATCTTCTATAGAAACAACACGTGATTCGGGAGGGATAAAAAACGATATAGCATTGAGTAATGTAGTTTTTCCTGAAGATGTCCCACCAGCTATAAGAATGTTCATTTTATGTTCTACAAGAATCCAAAGGTAAGCAAGCATTTCAGGACTTAATGTTTTAAAAGAGAGAAGTTGGGGGGGCGTCCAAGGAGTCGTAGTGAATTTCCTAATTGTAAAAGTTGGACCCCTACTAGTTATATCCTTAGTATAGGTGGCGTTAACTCTGCTTCCATCTGGAAGAGTCCCGTCTAAGATAGGGTATGCATAAGAGATGTACTTCCCACTTCTCTGCGCTAGTTTTTCAACAAAACTCTCTAGAACGTTGGGGTCTTTATAAATTATATTTGTTTTTAAATTTCTATAAATTCTATGAACCACATATATACTTGTTCCAACACCGTTACACTCTATATCCTCCACGAAATAATCTTTCATAAGAGGATCTATTTCATTGAAACCTAAAAAATCTCTGACAAGGAAGTAATATATTTTTTTATAAGTCTCATAATTTAACTTTATTCCTAGCGTAGTAACTATAGTTTTCAATTTTTTATCAAGATAATCTAAGAGCTTCTCAACATCTTTTTCAATTATAACATCAAAATCTATTATTTCTTTCATAGCTTCTATAATCTTATTATTGTATTCTTTTTCGATATCATTAAGAATCGGTTCTTCTATATCGTATCTTAATTCATTATTACGATTATCCCAATATATATGTGTAAACGCAAAAGGAGGGATTACCGGATACCTTACATTAACTTTTGTTTTATCCTTTATTTTCTTTAATGGTGGAAAGTGTGGTGAGAAATTTATTCTTGGTCTCGCATAATCTTTCATTTCCATTTTACTATATAATCGCTTCTATATTTATGTTTTTTTTAGATTGGGTTTCATTTATATTTGAAATAAAAATTTTATAAGGATTAGAAGATTTTGTTATCCTTCCCACCTCATCAGAATTCTTATACAAAAGATTATAGCCTCTTGAATAATTACTTATCAAAGTTACCTCGTTATTAGAACCGATTTTTCTTGTAACGACCATAATCTTTCCTATGTTAACTTCTTCGCCATATTCACTATAAGGAGATTTTGTCTCCATTCTAAAATATATAATATCCTGTTCAGAATCTATGTTAAGACTTCCCTTTCCAACTTTGATAATCATTATCCTTTGATTTCCTGGTCCGCCTATATTCTCTATGACTTGGTCTATTTCTTCTAAGACCTTTATGGATTGTTCTATTATTATTCTATCTCTTGATTCCTCTATCTTTGGCCTTACAAAAGCTAGTAGAACCCCTATAATAGAAAGGATAATTAAAGTATAAAGCACGCTTTCAACCCACACCTGACCCCCTTTTAGGAATACCATCTTCTCTCTTTTAAATATCAAAAATATTTAAGAGAAGTAGCTTTTAATACTTTTTCTTTTATTTAAGCACTACAAACATCTATCTCATTCATAGTATCAGAAACATCACACTGGAACTGTCCTATTATAGGAGAGATTTGTAATATTCTTGGATAAAAATTTTCAGTGTTTTCATTGTTTATTTGTTCTGTATTGTATACATACTCCAAGCCACCTTCCTTTTCAGGCAAGATAATTAACTCACTTCCATTATACATACTAACACCATCAATTCTGACCCCTTCTTTCCTTATAACAAAACTTTTTCCAACCTTATCCGAGGAGATTCCAACCAGAAGCCCATCTATTTCAACATCTCCAACCTCTACAAAAAAATGGACCTGCTTTGTAATAGGGTTATAACATGTCTTTTGTTTGTTTAATGTAACCTTATCAATAACTTTAAAACATTTTTCCGACTTGTTAACTTCCTTCTTTATAAAATCTGAAATACTGGCCCAAATTATTAGGAGAGCTAATATTGATAATCCTATAAGAATTAGTGTCGTGACAACACCAGAAACGCCCCTTTTATAAGACCTCTTTTCCGAACCTCCTCTCGTCACATACATAAGTCTTTCTTTCACCCCCCTTTGAAGAAATTCCCATTAGGATCGGCGTTGCAATAAGATTCTCAGGATTTCCTATATTATTACCAATATTCGCAGAGAAATCTTTTCCAGCTCCTAAGCCATTAGTCGGCCAAGAACCGTCTCCTTCAGATATTTGTCTAAGTGTAATAGACCTTTCCCTTCCCTGTTCTTCTAATTTTAATTTTAAATCATAAATAGGAACATTCCCCCTGTTAGAGACGGAGAGTATTCCATTTGAATAACTAGCATCAAAGTTAACGTCTTGGCAAATTAGTTCTACATTTCTCCCTCCAAATTTTGTTATAGCCTCTTTAGTAAAACTTTTAAACCATATAAAAACAATAAGAGCAAGCACGATTACAATTCCAATTAAAAGAACTGTTGCAATAACTGGTGAAAGTGCTTTTTTATGTAATCTATACATCTACATATCAAACAGATTTCTCTTTATAAAGGTTATTTTTTTGGGCCCTATTAACTTATTTTAGGTAATTAATTTAGGTGATTATTAACTTAAAAGAACTCTAAAGTCTAAAGCAGATTTGCAAGTTTATTTATATCCTTATTTGCGACGTGAGTGTATATCTGGGTTGTCCTTAAATCTTTATGACCCAGTAGATTTTGAGTATATCTTATATCCGCACCGGTTT
>JAWAEI010000005.1:0-19193 GCA_038891475.1 Candidatus Pacearchaeota archaeon
TCATTATCGAGGCAAAGGGGCTTAATTCCGCCATGTCCGAGTTCTCTGGTAATGAAGTAAAAATAGAATCAAAGAAAAATTCAAAAGCAAGATATAGCTTGGAGTATCTCCAAAAATTTGTAAGAGGTGCAAAGCTCGCTGAAAGAACTACTTTAAGGTTTTCGAGTGACCATCCTCTTAGAGTCGATATAATAACTAATTTTGTGGAATTATCTTTTTTACTCGCACCAAGAGTTGAAGTTGAAGATTAAATTAAATACATTTTACTCATTCTACAATACTATAATAAAAGGTAAACACCCTCTTTAGAATAAAAGTTGGTTTAGCTTCCCCTTTCAGGTCTTTATTACAAACTCTTTATTATAGTTTGGATTAGAAACCTGTCAAAACTATAAAAGAAACGTCTATATATCTATAAAACCTTGTTCCATTAAATTATGTTATATCCTTTTCTTAATTGATCTAAAAAAAGACATACTGCGTAAGGAGGAGAGTGTATTAGTCTGTTTTCTTCATGAGTATTGGTTTGTTTTCTTCTTTTTCATCATCTTTATACGTTATTTTCTTCAGAACAATTAAAGAAAAAGGATTAAAAATAATAAAAGGAAGGATTTTAACTCATAACCTAAAAATTCTCTGAACTTAGTATAGTTACTCCAATATATGTAAATATGATAATCAATTTTTTATTATAAGATTTTATAAATCAACAAGATTTATAAATAAAAACCTCTTTTTTTGTAAATGCGGGAAAGAGGTACTGGAATATTTCTTATTACAAAAAATAAACGTGGACAGTTAACCCTTTTTATAATAATTGCTATAATTATAGTTGGTTTAGGATTATTGATTTATTTTTTTGTCCTAAAACCTGAAGTAAAGGTTGTTTTTGACGAGGGAAACCCCAATGCATTCATTCAGTCCTGCATGGAAAATAAAATGAGGGATGTTATAAATAAAATCTCGTTACAAGGAGGGGTTCTTGAACCAGAATTCTATTTTGATTATAATCATACAAAAATAAGTTATCTTTGTTATGTCTCTGTTGAAGGAAGTCCTTGTGTTATCCAACAACCTCTTTTGAAGAATAAAATAGAGTCTGAAATCAAGAGAGGGATAGAAGGTGATGTAAGGGACTGTTTCAATTCACTGAAAGAGAGTTATGAAAGGAGAAAATATAAAGTTATTATGGATGAAGGGGCTACAACGGTAAATATTCTTCCTAAGAAAATTGTTTCAAATTTTAATTACAGATTAACTGTTAGTAAAGGTGGACAAACCAATAGATACGAGTCCTTCGGCGTCAACTTAAAAAGTGATCTTTATCAATTAATAGGAATTACAAACAGAATATTGATTTTTGAACATTATCAAGGAGATGTGAATCCTAACGCATACATTTCTTTAGGAGGACCAAATATAATAATCGTAAAAAACTTAAGGGAAGATCAAACGAAGATTTATGCCATCGAAAATAAAAATACTGGAGATAGATTCCAATTCGCATCAAAAAGTTTTACATTCCCTATCTTTCATTAAAATGGGTGAAAGGATAGATACAACAAAAACTAACACAAAAAGGAAATGGGAAATAAGTTTATTAGTATTTATTTTTGTCTCTATTTTTTTCTTAAGTTTTATAAAACCGGTCAGTGCGCAACAAGAAAGCCTATATTGCGCAGAAAGAACTGCCTCTGGAGCTTATTGTCAAATGGTAAATTTAAATGAAGTAGATATAAGATATAACTATCAACAAACTTCTTGTGAAAATACAGAATACTGTTCATCAGGGACTTGTGTGAATAGAGCAACAGGAGAGTGTATGCCTTCCTCAAGGGCAACATGTAATCTTTCTGATGGCGGATATTTCTATGATAGGCCGAGAGGAGCTGTTAATGAGTGTAAGGTGGGGTGTTGCATCTTTGGAGATAGTGCGACAATGGTTGAAAGAATAAGATGTGATGTTCTTGGGGCTGATTATAATGTAAGATCTATATTTTACCCTGAAATTAGTGATGAAAATACATGTTTATCTCTTGCTGGAGCAGATAAAAAGGGGGCTTGTGTTTTTGAAACTGAAAGGGGGAGGGAATGTAAACATCTTACAAGAAGAGAGTGTCAAAATATAAGAGGGGAATTCTCAGAAGGGTTTTTGTGTACTAATCCAGAACTTGGAACAATCTGTTCAAAAACAAAACAAACAACTTGTGTGGAAGGAAAAAATGAAGTTTATTTCATTGATTCTTGTGGAAACATAGCAAATGTTTATAACTCAAACAAGGTAGATGATACTTTGTATTGGAGTTATTTTCCTGGATATAATGGCGTTAGCATAGATCCGGGTGATAATAATGGAAACGAATTATCTCAAACGAATGGTATGTGTGATTATATAAAGGGAACTACTTGCGGACGCTATAATCCAGTCACAGATGGAAGAGAAAAGGCTCCTTTATATGGGAATTATATTTGTAAAAGCTTAAATTGTAAATCAAGTGAGTTAACATTAAATTTACCTAGAAGACACGGAGAGTCATGGTGTTATAAAGATATAAGAGAATTCGAGAATGCGGTACCTGGAGAACTATCTTACTTACTTTACTGCTACAACGGAGAGGTCTTTTATGAATTATGCGACCCATATAGAAATAAGTTATGCTATAATCTCACAAATATTACTACAGGAAGAACTACTGCTGCATGCATACCTAATCTGTGGCAAGACTGTATACTTCAAGAGAGTAAGAGAGATTGTTTAAATACTGAAGAAAGAGATTGTAAGGTTTTGGAGTTTAGAGTGGATCCTGGAGTAATCGGTATCGTTTCAACTAATGACAATAAAAAAAAGGACTTTGAAGTGGGACCAGGTGTAAGAGGAGTATGTGTTCCAAAATATAAACCGGCTTTTAAATTCTGGGAGATGGAAGGTACTTTTAATGAAAGATTGGCTGCAGAATCTCCGGGTATAGGGGATGTTAGCACATGCAGGGTTGTTGATAAGCACTGCAAAGTCGAATATCATCTTGCTCCACTAAGGTTGTTAACATATAGAGCGTATCAAGAAGGTGAATGCTTTCCAAATGAGGTTGGTGATACGAGTTATCCTACAATGTCTGTTAATGATTGGTGGGCAACTTCATATGTAAAACTTTGTAATTCAGTTGGGGACTGCGGTGTATCTAAAAACTATAAGGGTACAATGGGATCAAATATGCTCGAGGATTTATTTACTGCGGGCCCTCGTGTTAGAATACCTTTTGAGTCTATTAGGAACTCGTTGATAAATTGGTTTGGTAGGAAGGTGCTTTGAAAATGAAAAAAAGAAATAAAGATATAAGGAAGAAAATATCTCTTTTAGAAATAATTATACTCGTAGTTAGTATTATCTCTTTTTCTTATATAATTTCTCAAGAATTAGCCCAAGTAAGTGCTGGTGTTGTCGGTGCTGTCGTTGCCGCTGGTAAATGGGTAGCGGGTGCTGTTGTTTCTGTTATATCTAATCCTATCACATGGGTAGTTGTGGGGATTATTGTAATCATGATATTACTTAATAATATAAATACAATAGAAAGAGACGTTTGGTTCACTTGTAAACCCTGGCAAGCACCATCAGGAGGGGATAATTGTGAAAGGTGTAATGAAGGGCCTTTTCCTTGTACAGAATATCAGTGTAGGAGTTTGGGAACAGCATGTCGGATAATAAATAAAGATACTCCTGAACAAAAGTGTAAAAAGATTGACAGAAGAGGTGGTGCCCGAGAATTAACAATAAATCCGTGGAATGGTGCGCTTATTGCTGGAAGTGTCTATGAACCTCTTCCGGCTAATCGCGGGGTTTGGGTTAAGTACAATCCTAGTAGTGCTCCTAGTAGAGATGGATGTTATCCCTCATATATGCCGTTTACGTTTGGAGTAGAATTAGATGATGAAGGATATTGTAAATTAGATTTTAACAGAACAGATAATTTTTCTTCTATGAGATTCGATTTTGGAGGGTCTAATTTGTATAAAAGACAACATAAGCAGTGGATAGTTTTTCCAGGCGCATTTTATATTGAAGAGGAAGCAAGAATAAATGGGTTAAATGTTAGTGTAGGAAATGAGTATGAAATTTACGTAAGATGTAAATCTGCTCAGGGTGTAGAGAATAGACAAGAATTCTTATTCAAATTTTGTGTTGAAAGAGAACCAGATCGAAGTGCCCCAACAATACTTGGATTTAACTTAAGAGATAGAAGTTATATAGGGTGGTTTGATGTGGGTTCTCCAAGAGAGATTAATATTACTTTGTATACCAATAAGCCTGCAGCTTGTAGATGGAGTAGAGAAGATAAAGATTATGATAGTATGGAAAATAATATGACAAAATCAGATTTGTTTTCATCATATATACCGAATATCGGTATTCCTAACCAGGGAAAATTAACTGGTCTTGTTAATGAACAAGAAAACACATTTTACTTTAGGTGTAGAGATCCTTACTTTAATACAACAAATATGCAATCAAAAACACTTACTTTGATCGGAACTCAAAGACTTTATATTTACTCTATAACTCCAACAAACGGAACAACAATAAAGGGTGGAACATCTCCTACAAAAGTGACATTTAATGTGGAAACTGCTGCTGGTGCTAATAGGGGTGAATCTGTATGTGAGTATAAACAGCAGGGTGAAAAAGGGGGCTATATAAGATTCTCACAAACAGGAACACATATCCATTCTACTAATTTATGGTTAACGAATGGAAATTATATTTATAGTATAAGATGTATTGATGCTGCTGGAAATTCTGATACTAAAACAATTTCTTTTTATGTTGAAGTAGATACAAAACCGCCGAGTGTTGTAAGGGTTTTTAGAGAAGCGCAGAATTTGAAAATTATAACAGATGAAAACGCTACTTGTGTTTATGGAACATATAGTTGTGAATACAATTTTGAAGACGGGATTAGTATGAATAGTAATAATATCTTCCACACAACCGCTTGGAACCCTAATATGAACTTGTATATAAAATGCGAGGACGCCTTTGAAAACAAACCAATTCCGAACCAGTGTAGTATAATTGTAAGACCATTTGAAGTTTGATTTTTAAACATTAAGTTAATAAACTTTGTCTAAGTTTTTGAATATGATAAAAAGCTATAGATTTGAGAAAAAATATTTTTAAAATGAATCATTCTAATCTTGGTCAAATGCATCTTCCTTTCGGCATGATTTTTTCTATAATTTTAATAGCAATATTCTTAATTTTTGGTTTTTATAGCATAAAAACTTTTATAAAAATTCAGAACAGCGCACTTCTTGGGAAATTTTTTAGTGATATCCAATATGATATAAATAAAGCATGGAGAAGTGCAGAGAGTTCTCAACTAAGAGAGTATATAATACCTTCGAAAGTAAGGTATGTTTGCTTTGTTGATTTTAACTCTTCATCACGGGGGGCATATTCTCCTATCTTCTCAGAGATAAGTAAAGAAAGAAAAAATAACGAGAACCTATTTAGCTACCCTCAAAGATTATTCAGTGTTGAATCTAAGGAAATAGAGAATATTGATCTAATTAAGATAACTTCAGAAGAAAACCCGTTTTGTCTTGAACAGAAGGGTGGACGAATTAAGTTAATACTGAGAAAAAATTTTGAGGATTTATTAGTTGGTGTAGAAAGAGTGGAATAATTTGATCAGTATAATGAGAGGTGTAACAACTAAAAGAGGAATTGAAATGCCCTTTATCTGGGTCTTTGCAATAGTTGCTGGGGTTGTTATCTTATTGACTGCTATTTATTCCGCTGGAAAGATTATAAAAACTGGAGAAAGATTGAGCTCTGCTGAGGGGGGAAGAGAAATTGGAGTCCTTATTAATCCCCTCGTGACAAGTTTTGAATCTGGAAAAACAACTGAAATAAATACACGTATTGAGAGTATTATTTATAATAGATGTAATTCAGATACTCGTTTTGGAAAACAAATCATAAGGGTTTCGGAAAAAAGGTTTGAAAAATGGAGTGAAGCGGACATCAATGTTCAATTTTCTAATAAATATATTTTTTCTAAGGAAGAGATTAGGGGAAAAAACTTTTTTGTTTTTTCTAAGCCTTTTGAGTTCCCATTTAAGATATCTGATTTAATTTATCTAACCCCTGCAAAAGAAGAATATTGTTTCATTAACCTTCCAGAGAATTTAAGAAGAGAATTAGTAGAGTTAAACCAAAAAAACCTTATCATAGAGAGTTGTCATGAGGAAAGTATAAAAGTTTGTTTTAATTCAAATTCAGATTGTGATATTAAGGTAGATTATGGAGAAGGCGTTGTAGAAAAAAATGGGAGTTTTATGTATTTTAAAACAGACGCCTTAATGTATGCGGCTATTTTTTCTGACCCTGGAATTTATGAATGTCAACTTAAAAGAATAATGAATAGGGCAAAAGAGCTCGCAACCTTGTACAAACGAAAACAAGATATTTTAAGAAGTGTTGGTTGTGAAAATTTTTATGATGATAACTTTCAAACCCTTTTAGAAAGCTTGGATAATTTTAATAGCTCAGAGGACCTATATATTATTCATAATATAGTAAACCGTCTTACAAGAGATAATAACTTGGCTGATTGTAAATTATGGTAGTAAACTATTTAAAAGATAGTTTAGGGCAGATAAAAATTCAACAAATGATTTTTATGCTTATAGCCGTTACCTTCTTTATTATCTTTACTGGTTTGTTTATAGGAATTATAGTAATGTCTGATATAAAGAAGAGTTCAGAAATAATTAATGAAAAGGAGGCTATCCTTCTAGTCTCAAAATTATCTGATTCCCCCGAGTTTTCTTGTGGGAATGCTTTTGGAACCACAAGAATGAATTGTATAGATTTTGATAAATTAATAATTCTAAAAGATATGGCTGATAAATATAAAGGGTTTTGGGGGGTTGCTGGTATAAAAGTAAAAAAAATATTTCCTCAAGGAGGGGAAGGAATTGAATGTGATAACGTGAACTATCCTAATTGCACAGAAATCACGTTGTTCTCAACATCTGGAACAGGTCTTTCAAATTTTGTATCTATATGCGGAAAGATTAGGGAGGGAGAAGAAATTGTGGATATATGTGAAATGGGTAAGATAGTGGTGTATTATGGGGGTTAAAGTGCTTAGAAAAACCGGACAAGAAGAAATGGTTGGTTTTGGCATAATAGCGGTAATAATAACTCTAATTATGTTCTTTTTATTAGTTTTTTATATAACAAAGAGATCTGAAGAAAGTTTAGACAACAGTTATGAAATAGAAAGCTTTATACAAGCTATGTTACAATATACTACGGATTGTAAAAGTGGATACCTCTCAAAAATGCCAATTGAAAGGACAATTGAGGCTTGTAGAAATGAGTTAAGGTGTGAGAATAACGGCAGAAATGCGTGTGATGTTTTGAATGATTCATTAATAGGGATTTTAGATAATAGTTTTTTAATAGGGGAGGGGGGGTATGTAAGGGGATACGAAATCACAATAAAACAGGAAAACGAAAATATATTATATTACAAAAAAGGCAATCAAACTCAAGTTTATAAGGGGGCTACACAGATATTACCAAATAATAAAGAGATTATTGTAAGAGTTTATTACTAAAAATGTATATTAATCGTTAGGGTGTCTATTATTAGTCTTGGCTTATGTCTTATCCGATTTCCTGATTTTTCAGAAACAATCTCTAAAACCCCTATTTCTTCAAGAAGTTTTATATCATCCCTTACTCCCTTAAACCCTCTCTTAAGCTCTTTAGATAAGTTATAGATTGAGTCGGGCTTCTTTACTTTTATTGCATTAATCAAATGAAGTCTCTCTTTTGTTAGAATTTGTCTTATTTTAGGCAAGTCTTCAAAAGAATATTCGTCCTTTGATAATCCAGCTCTTTTCAAAAGAGAAAGAGCTCCTTTTTGTTGTGTTATATTAATCTCTTTTATATTCTCCCTACTCATTTCAATGTGTATCTAAATATGTTTCTATTTTTGAATATATTATAAAAAAAGTATATATCTTAATAAAACTTTCCTCTCTATAGATTCATAAAAAGTATTCAATATAAAGTAGTACCAAAATATTTATAAAGAAAAGCTGAAATTCATCAGATTTTTTTGTTTTATACTAAAAAAGAATAGTAAGCTTTTTAAATGAAAATATTTTTTATGGTTTATCATATACATCTGATAATAGGGGGTTTGACATATCAAACCAAAATGATGGTTGCTGATAATAAAAATTATAGATTTTCATATTCACTATGCAAGGAGCCCTTACTTTTTGGGCTAAATGCTAGTGAAATTTGCCTTCGGCATCTAACTTATAGAGCTGAAAGGAGGTGGAGAAGAGATGAAATTTAATTTTAAGCGAATTTCGGCAATACTTGGTAGTTTGCTGATGATTGGAATGAGCGCCGGTATTGGTGCTGCTGCAACATTTCCTGCACCGTTTGTTGAAAATGGAGTTGGAAATTATGCTGTAGTTTATGGGTCAAATGCACCTGCTGGTTTAGACCAAGCTCAAGCAACATCAGTTGCTCAATACTTGCAATCTTTAGTTAAGAGCGGTGGTGGGATTAGCATCAGTGACCAAGCAGTATCATTAGATACTAGTTCCACAAGAATTTGGCTAAACACTTCATTAAATACTGCAAGAAGTAGTATAACTAAGACAGAGATGCCTAATCTACTTGCTGATACAACATTCTCAGGAAATGTTGATGCAAAAATAACACATACAATAAAATTACAGGCAGGTAGTGCGGCAGGAGGAGATAACTCTGGAAAAGTCATCTTTGCAAAACAACCAAGAAGCAGTAATGACCCTGTAATTGGAATAAGTATGGGACTAAGTGCTAATAACGCGCTTTATAATGCATCAGCAATTTTCAGCAAGGCGGTCAATTTCACAAGTTCAGATTCAGAGGGTGAAGAGATAACATTATTTGGACAGAAATTTACTGTGTCTTCCTCAACAGATGATTCAAATCTTGTGTTGTTAAAAGAAGCAAAAACAATAGATCTTATAGAGCCTGGTGAGAATTCAGCTAATGTAACAATAGGTGGAAATCAATATACAATCCAGCTTATCTCTTCTTCTGATACTGAAGCAACCATAAAAGTGACAGATAGCTCTGGAAAAAGTAGTACTGCAACACTTAGTGAAGCTGGAGCCTCTAAGAAAGTTCAAGGACTTGAAGTTGCTGTAAAGTCAGCAGATGAGACCAATCAAAGGCTTTCTGCAACATTAATTGTTGGTGCACAAAAAGTAACTCTTACACACGGATCAAATGTTAAAGTAGGTTCAGATGACAAATCTGTTGATGGCACTTTAGTATATCTTGTAGGAGGGACTGGTGCAACAACAGAGATAGCTATAAGTGTATTCGCACCATCTTCGAGTCAAGATGCTATCATTGAAGGCTCAAGTTTTGTTGACCCAGTATTTGGAACTTTCCAATTTTCCTTTGAAGGCATAAGTTCTCCATTGGAAGACTCTAACAGAGAAATTTTAGAAGTTGGGGTTTCGGGTGATGACACTCTAACTCTGAAAATGATAGATCACAGAGGAGAGGAAGGTACCTTTGACTGGGCACATAACGAAAGCGACGTATTTATCTTGGGAGATGACAGCAATAACCCGATAAATGTTATTGAAATGGCAAATCTCACAGAAGATGAGTATGTTGTTCTTGGAAATGAAGAATACGGATATTTACTTAAGGTAGATAATATATACAATGATAGCAGTAGCGCAGGAAGCGACCGTGTAACATTTGTTGATGTATTAAGTGGAGAGACTATAAGTGCAAGAAGTCCTACCTCTGAGGGCACAACAACTCTTTCCTTAGGTGGAAAAGAGTACACAATTACATACAGTGGTCCAGGTGGTGGAGCAGGTTCAGGTGGTTGGGCAACTATTAAATACCCAACAGGAGATTCTCCAAACGCAAGTTCGTTTGTGGTATATCCAACAATCCAAACAAAAGCAGGAGCTTTGGTAGCGTTTTACCAACCATTAACAATCAATTTGAGTAATGTTGATGGAAATGGAAATGACGCACATTTATTCAAGTTCCCTGATGGTGATGGATATACGAGTGTTGGAGTGGCCAATATAAAGAATGAAACTTGGAGTATTGGAGGAACAACAGTAAATACAAGCATAGCAACAGATAAAGCTGATGTTACAATTGGGAGATTGAAATATAGTTTTGTAGTAAGCGGTATAAATCAAACACAATTAAGATTGGTGGATCCTGATAATTCTAATGTTAACATAACAACTCCAGCATTGATTGTATTTGAAGGAAAAGATAACGACAATAACTATGAAGTTATTGTAATTGATACTGAAGGAGAGGGAACAAGCTCAAATGGCGTTGGTGTTAATACCGTGTCGCTATCCTCACCTACAAAGTACTCTGCAACATTACAGAGCAATAGTGATATTACAAAGTATGTTGATTGGTTTGGAACACTTATAACTGTTGATGCAAGTGAATCTGATCAAAAGACAGCAACTATTGCTTATCCTGGGAGTCAAGTTTATGCTAAGATATTTGTTGACTCTGTTGAAGCAGCAACAGGAAGTACCGGCACAACGAGTACTGACCTTGGAGCTGTTCTTGTAACAGATACACAAGTAAATAGTGTGTCTGGAAAGAACCTTATAGTTGTAGGTGGTAGTTGTATCAACTCTGTAGCCGCAAGCTTGCTTAATGTTCCAGTTGGTACTTGTGGTACACAATGGACACAACTAACCGGTATAGGAGAAAACAAGTACTTAATCCAAAGTTTTGATAGAAATGGAAAAGTAGCACTGCTTGTTGCCGGTTATGAGGCTGGCGATACTGCAGCAGCTGTAAGCAAGCTTATAAACGACCCATCTGCAATTAATACACAAGTAGGGAAGAAGTATGTAGGAGTGCTTGGCTCTTCAGGTAGTTATTCCTTCGAGTCATCAGCTTAAGTTTTAACTGTTTGTTTGTATGGCGCCCCCTGTGGGCGCCATCGTTTTTTATTTAAAATAGAAATTATTCTTAACTAATTTTATAAATATAGAAATTTTATTTGTGGAATTATGAAACCAATTCTTTCTAAGGAAGAAAAGAGAAAGAGGGAGAAGAAAAATCAAATTATTTTAGGGGTTATTCTAGTATTTATAATGGTTGTTAGTACTGTCGGATTTGTTATAGAAATAGCACAAGATAATATAGGAAAAAACGAAGATGGAAATGTAAGAAAGATTAAGTATAATAAAACAGAGTTTGTTTATACTAATGGCCTTTGGCTCGCCAATAATTTGGCTTTTAGATATTCCCCTCTTGAAGTACCAAGAATAGAGGGAGCTGTCAAAAGCGCAGAATCATATAGGGGATATCCTTTATATATTTACTCAGAGAATGAGGATGCTGAAATGGAAATAAGGATAAACCTTGGACGTATAGTGGAAAGGATACAGTTCGCTTGCTTAGAGGATGCTGATTTTAAGTGTGAGGGCGGACTTCCTGTAAAAACTTGTGAAGAGAACTTTTTAGTTATAAGAAATAGTACAGAGGCTGGAATAAAGGAGGAAAATAATTGTGTTTACATAACTGGACCATATGAAGAACTGCCAAAAATCACTGACGCTTTTCTTTTTAAAACATTTGGAATAATTGGTTAACATGATAAAAAATAAGAAAGATTACAAAGAGCGTATAATAAAATTTGTAATTATAATTACGATTGTTTTTATTCTTACTATTATTTTATTAAGTTTATTGCTAAAGCCTAAAAAAAATTTTGAGTATATGGGGGTTAAATTTACGATCGTTGATTTTTGTAGTCCTGACAAATCTTCATGTCTTAGAACTTATCAAACAAAAGTGCCAGTTATATATATGGGAAAAAAAGCAAACTATAGTTTTTATTTGCATAGGGACCCACATAAAACTTTAAAAAATGTTCCTTTTGATGGAGAACTCGTTTTTAAGAAAGAAATGGCAGTTCATATAACCTTTAACAGATTTTGTAATGGATTTGAGCAGGTTGCTGTCGCAAACTTTTTAACTCTTCATAGGGTTATAGGGATAAATATTACTGGAGAGGATAAGGAGTGTGACGTGTCTGGAAATAAGATGTATGTGAATATACAAGAATCAAACAGAACCTTTATAGAAAAAATTGGTCCGTCTTGTTATAATATAAATATAAAAGATTGTGAAATTCTTGAGGGAATGGAGAGGTTTATGATTGAAAGCTTTGTCAAAATAAAGTAATTATATTCTTCTTTTTATATAAATTAGAATTCTTAAAAATAAAACTAATATCTGAATAAAATGGAATCTCCTTTATCTCAAACAACCTCACTTCTAAAAACCATATGAATATAACAAAAAAAATACTGATAAAATTCCAGAAGAGCCAATGAATTGTAGGAAAATATGAGTATTTATTATATGCTAAAACCCCTAAACTAAAAATCCTAATTATATTAAAAAAAAGAAATATAAAAAATGAAAGAATTAGAGAAAAAATTCTCTTTTTGATACTCATTCCAGGTGTTGTAAGGTTTAGTATTAGTAAAAGAAAATACGCCGAACCAGCAATGCATGCGGGGATTAATTCTATAAAGAAGTCTCCTATATTTATTTTTGGGGTACCTTCTACAGACAAAGAAACATTTTCATAGAAAAAATTAAAGAGAGAATAAACAGAATAATAGGTAAGGGGGGTAAAAATTATATAAAAGAGATATAAACTATTCAATGAGAATATAATAATTATGAAATACCTTATAAAAATGTTTAAATAAATTTTTTTCTGATTTTTAAATCTCTTCATTAAGAAAGAAAAAAATTAAGATTTAAATAAGTTTTTTAGTTATTTTTTACCTATTCTCAATGCTACTATAATTATAAGTATAATAATTACTATATTTAAAATCCCTAAAACCAAAAGGGATTTGTTCTCTTTTAAAATTGTGGGGAATCCGGCGTTTTCAAAAATTTCTCTTGTTACCCCTTCACCTTCTGTCGGTCTTATGTTAACCTTAATTTGTTGGGTGCTGATTAACTTACCATCCGAGTAAACCTTTAGATTGAAAATCTGATCTCCTGTAATCCCTTGATTAACGTCTAATTTCAAAACAGCACTATTGATTGCCCCACCTCCAACAAAAAGTGTCGTCATTTTTTGAGTGGTGTCTGCCCATGATTCATAATCTGATGCCTCTAATACAAAAAACTTTCCTTTTTCTTCTTTGTTTAGAATTGAAATATTAATTTCAAGAGGCTGTCCTGAAATTGCTTCTGATATGAAGGAATAAGATATCACCGCGTTTGGTGGAATCACACACCCTCCTTTTACATCAAGATAAGCTAAAAAGTTCTCTTTGGATGAGTACTTATAGGTGTCTGTACTTTTTTGATAAGAATAATGGGTTGTCATATACAAAGGGTAGATTTTTTCGGTAGCATTATTTGGAACCCTGATTTTAATTGGAACAATTTTTTTATCACCAGAATCAAGGTCTTCGTATATAACTTCATCAACATTTATTCCAAGCTCTTTATTAAATACATTTACTTTTATCCTATCTTCAAAATCAGAATCTCCTATATTGTAAATTACTAAATTAAATGTTTTTTCTTCACCACACATTACTTGTATTGGGTTATTTAGAAAATCATAGTCATCTATAACAACCATTTCATCCCTATTATCTTTAGAACTTATAGTAATCTCTCCGAAATACTCAGAGGAGCTCAAACCCTCTTCCACTAACCCGCTACTTTTATCTATACACAAAGCATTTTCCTTTCTATCAGAATATGCTTTTACAACAAGGTAATATCGAGTATCATATTCTACTTCCGTAGGATCTACTCTAAATTCGAATGTATATCTTTGTGAAGAATCTCCTGAATCTATACTCCCAACTTCAAATTCTTCATTATCTTGAGAAATCCACATCATATCCTCTATAACATTTTTATTGGTCCCTACTTTGAATAATCCTATTTTAAAAATAATGTTATCTAGATCTATATTTTTATTATTGGTAAGTTTAACATCAACATCTATTTTGTCTAAAGGATACCATTTCTCTTCTGTACCACTTCCCCTGTTTTTAACTTTTACATCGAGTATGAGGTCTGTATCATTTATTGGACCATTAGTACAAAAAGATTTTACATAATTAAATGGAACAGAAATCTCTGTCTCTGATGATTCCCCGATTGGAACTTGGTCTCTGGAAGCTTTTATAACTAAATTAGAAGAATAAACTCCTATTGGAAATGTGCCTGAAATAGAGTTAAGGGTTAAGCTAAAAGTTGCCGAAGTAACATTTGTTAGGGGGGTTAAATTTACTACACCAAATTCTGCTAAACCTGAATTCGTAGAAATATATAATATAGAATTATTAAGTAATTGAAAATCTGCTGGATTATTATCTAAAGTCCTGATTGTTACTTGTTTAGATTGAAGTGGTCTCGAAAAATCTCCAAAAGAGGAAGGGGTTGATGTAAGGTTGAATCCGCTAACAAATGCAACAAAGAACAACGATATAAAAATAAAATTAAATAATATTTTTGCGCTTACAGATAATCTCTTTTTATTATTCTCCTTCATTTTTAATTGTCATCTGAAAGTAAGGAATCACTTATAAACATTTGTGTTGTTAAAAATATATTTTTGAAAAATACACAATTATGCATTAAGATTTTTACTCATTTAAAAAGAGTTTAGAGTAAGGCTTGTTCCTTAATGGGGGTAATTTTAAGATTTTAATTTTAGTTAATTTTAGAATTAGATCTTTTAAATAGAATTATAACTAATAAATTATATATAATCAAATTTTGTTTTCTTTTCCTCTTTTGGTTTCACTTCTTCTTTGTATATCTTTGCAAAAGAGGGTGTTGCTATAACAATGTTCTCTCCAAAACCAGCAATACTTCCTTCAAGAGCTTCTACTGTTTTTTTAATTTTAGCAACTGCTCTTTTAAGTTCTATTGGGTCTCTTTGTCTTAAAACTTTAATATCAATCATGACAATAGTATACCCTTCTCTCAAAGAATTTAAGATTTCATTAACTTCTTCATAATCTTTTAGTGTAAAAAGTCTAACAAAAATTTTCTTCTGTTTTTCCTCTTTTCCAACATCTATCTCAATATACTCTTCATCAGAAACAGTTTCTGAGCCTCCGAGAATCTTTTTCAATTTTTTAAAAACCATATTAATTTTACATTTAAGGTATTTATAAACATTTCGCAAGTTTTAGTATAGATTTTTTATATAAATTATTTATATGGCTTTTAATCTTCTAACCTTTGTTCGTGGCTTATAAAATATTTTACTGCCACAATTCGGGCACATGAATCTCTTTTCTAAATTAGTGCTTTGTATCTTTCTTTCACATTTAAAGCATTTATATATGGGCATCTTATAAAGAAATCTTCTTCATTTTAAAACTTATTGTTCAATATAATAAACGTCTGAGGCCAATTTCTTTTTACATTTTTTACACTCCCAAATGCCTTTCGAAACCCTCTTCAATGTTTTTCTGTCACAAAAAGGACATTTTTGTTTTATTCTTTGTTTGGATTCAATAGCAACTAATCTATCTCTTACTCTTTTTCCGTATCTCGCGCCAAACCTTCCTGCAGATTTTGTTTTTTTTAATTTTGATCCCATTTTTTAAGCTTTTTATTTTTAAGTGGGGCTGCCAGGATTTTAACCTGGGTCGCCTGCTCCCAAAGCAGGAAGCTTAAACAGACTGGCCCACAGCCCCTTTAAAGAACAACTCAAACCATATTTATAAAAGTTTATTATAGCTCTCGTTATTTCTGAATGCTTTTTTCTGCTTCGGTTTTTTCAGTTTTTTCATACTCTTGCTTTAATTTAGTGGCCTTCTCCTGTTCTGCTTTCAGCTTAGAGAAAAATTCGTCTAATAATTTCCTCTTATTTTCTGGTGTCTTTGTTCTTTCCTCAGAGATTTCTAAAGAATATTTTCCTTTATCAATATCTAGCTGAATCTCTCTTGGGTCTTTATTTTCAACAAGAATCCCTAAGCTAACACAAGTTCCAAGAACAGATTTCACTGCAGACTTAAGATTTTTATCAAGCATATTTTGTTGTTTTATTTTTGCAACAGAAATTATTTGCTCAATTGAAGCATTAGCACATTTTATATTCTTTTGATCTCCTGAACAAGATTGAATGCCTAATTCTTTTTTTAAAAGTTCAGAGACCGGTGGAGAAAAAACCGTAATTTCAAATTGTTTTGTAGACGGGTTAATATTTAATTCAACCGGAACCTTTAGTCCTTTGAACTCTTTTGTAGAGTCATTTATTTTTTGAATAACTTGTGTTAGGGGGATCCCTATTGGACCAAGCTGTTGACTAAGAGAGGGTCCTGGCTTCATTTCTCCTCCTTCAACAAGTAATTTTATTTGCATTTTTATTTCTCTGCTTCTTCTCTTCTTATAACTTTTACATTATCTATTTTTAATGTGACTGGCATTGGAACAATTGCTCCTAATAAAACAACAACAACTTCTTCTCTTTGTTTGTCCACCCTCAAAACCTTCGCCTTTTCTCCTTTTAATGTGGAACCTATTATTTCTACAATATCTCCTTCTTTTATTGAAAGATTTGAAACAGATGGCTCAATCATATTCTCTATATCTTTATAATCGAGTGTTTTTCCTATTATTCCTTTTATATATGGAAGGTTAAAAACAGATTCTTCAATATTTTCTCTATCTTCTCCCTCTACAAAGATATATCCTTTTAATCCATATGGTTTTATAACTGAGAAAATACGAAGAGATTTCTTTTTAGCTCTTTCAGAAATTAGATCTATTGCCTTTTCTTCCTTATTTGAAGTTACTTTAACTATACAAATCATTTTCCACTTAAAATATTTGAAAAGTAGTGATTATACTTAAAATTTTTGGTTTATAAAACTTTATATCTCATCTCCACGACCAAACAGGAAAGAGATTAGAAGCATCTTCTCTCTCATACAAAATTCTTGGATTTGTCCCATCAGAATTCATTATGTAGAGATTAGCATTTCCTCTCGGACCTCTCGTTGAAACAAATACTATTTGAGAACCATCTGGAGACCACCAGGGGTTTGCATCTATTGCCGGATCGTTTGTTAGATTTCTTAAACCAGTTCCATCAACATTTATTATGTAAATCTCCTGATTAAGAGGGGAGTATTCTTCAATATTCGGAGCTTCAAACACAATTTTGCTTCCATCTGGAGAAATATGGGGATTAAACGCTGCATAGTTATTTAATGCAGCATAAGATACGACCCCCCTTCGATTACTTCCATCTTTATTGGCTATATAAATACTATAATCTTCATCGCCTAGTGCTTGAGTACTATAAACTATTTTTTGACCATCATAAGACCATGAAGCATAATCATAAGGATTGAATCTATTACCTAAAATTAATTCCCGTTGGTTTGTGCCATCAAAATTCATCAGAAATATTCGATTATTATTATATTGCGAAGAACTTCTATTAGATATAAAAAGAATCTCTTGCCCATCTGGAGATACATTTGGTCTAAGATCATCATTATATCTTAGGTCTGAATTATAAGTTAATCTTCTTAAATCTAATCCGTCTATGTTCATAGTGTAAATCTCATAGTTTCCGTCTTTTATAGAACAAAGAGCAATTCTTCTATTGTCAGGGAACCATGAGGCATACAGATCATCCACAGAGATATTTGGGATTCTCGTTAAACCCGTACCATCCGGGTTTATATAATACATTCTTTGGTATCTATTCCCTTCTATTGAAATAAACAAAATCTTTCCACCCCCACCTTCGCCACCTCCAATAGAACCGCTTGCTAAAGGCCACTCTCTATTAATTATATCTACAAGTTTTGGTGGTGCCCCTCTTTTGAAGATCTCCATATTAAATCCAAGATACGCAGAATACCCTCCATAAAGTTCCCATAATGAATTGTGTTTCTTTAAATTCAAAGAGGTTTGTACTGCTCCAAATGGGCCAAGAATTCCATATAAGAAAAAGTTTAGACGTGGACCTGTCAAAACCTTAACATCTAAATTCCTTGATAGTATCGGAGTAGAAAAGTCGAACTCACTAGAAAATCTAGAAGAGGGTCTAAACTCTCCTCCTTCATATGTTAATCCAATAACTGAATTTGCTCTTTCATTAACATCAACCAGCACATCACTTATTTCCCCTTGATTTATAAAAGCAGAAACCTCAAGGATTGGAGTTATAATTACTGGAAGTTGAACAGGTCCTGCTGGGATATAACCGGCAATAAATGGGGCAAAACGATATTCTACAAGTTTTATGTAATTATCGACAAGATTTGAGGGCATAATATTTGCGCTGAGGGAAATATCTGTTTCTATATCAGTTGAATTGTTTATAGAGATTGAAGTAATCCTATGTTCTCTTATACTAAAGTTAAGAGAATTGTTGGTACTAAATGATATATAACCATTTGCTATTAATCTATCATAAGTAGTGTTTGGATTTCTATCTAAGTCAAACAACACTACGTCATCTAAAGAAATGTTAAAGTCAAAATCATTTGCTCCTTTTATTTCTAATGGTTTTATTCCTTCTAAATATTTAGTGTAAGAACGAGGGGGTGGTAAGATTCTTCCTGAGTAACTAAAATCTCCGTTTTTTATAGCTTCTTCGAGCGTCGCGTTTCTTGTGTTTATCGTCCTTCTATCCTGAGAAATTCCTTGCACCTCTCTTAAAAAACCTTCCGGAGTCTTAGCACTTATACTACTAACAATTATATCCCCGATAGAGAAATTTGTTGGTTGTGAGAAGACTATTTTATTATCATCTATTTCTAGGATCTGATTCGTTTGTGGTTCCGGTAATATAATAAGGTTTGATACGTTTTTTACAGTAAGATCCCATGCCTGGTCCGCAAAACCTCCAACATAACCAATCCCCTCTCTCAAGTCAGATACTCTTATTTTAATGTGATAATTTGTATTTTGAGATACTTCTGGTGAAGTTCCAAAGACAATGTTATTAGAAACATTAAGCCAGTTAGGTCCTTCTAAGATTCGATAATTTAAAATATCGCCATCCGGATCATAAGCACGTATCTCATAATAATATGAACGATTTTCATCTACTTGTGTGGGGGGTATTGAGGTA
>JAWAEI010000006.1:0-17356 GCA_038891475.1 Candidatus Pacearchaeota archaeon
ATAAATTAAATTACACCCCACTATTCCAATTCTTTCATCAGACTCAGCAGTTTCAACAAGCTTTGTTAACCAGTCTTTTTGAATTATTTTAGTATCGTTATTTAATAAGAAGAAATAATCAGGATTATATTTTCTTAGCGCGTAATCTACCGCTACGTTATTAGCCAAAGCGAACCCGAGGTTTTTTCTATTCTCAATCAAATCCACTCGTTTAAATTCTTTCTTTATCATTTCAACAGATCCATCGGTACTCCCATTATCCGAAACAATCACGACGTAATTTTTATATTTTGTCTTTTTATATAAAGAGTCAAGACATTTTTTTAAAATCTCTTTTTTATTCAGATTTACTATTATTATTGCTACGAATGGTCGTTTTTTTGTTTTTATCATCTCACTTCTTTTTTGCTATGACTATAATATAAGTTGGTTGTGTTTTTCCCTTTATATTCTTAACAGGGAGAATCTTATCTAAGCTATTTCTCTTCACCCTCTTTATTTTTATAAATGATTTATTATTTATCTTAGATATTTTTGGAAAAACCTTCTTAATTTTTATAATCATGAGACAAATCAGTAGTTTTAATTTGAACAAAAGGGTGTTCCTAATTAATTTTTGACCATAAATATTCTCTACTACAAAAAAATTATTTAATATCTCTTTAAATTCTTGTAAATAGAATTCTTTCACATGGAAAGGATTGCAAGGATTTTTTGTAAGGGGTGAACTTACTATTTTGTTCGGGGTAGATATTATTATTCGCCCATTCTTCTTTAACACTCTCTTACATTCACATAAAAATTCTGTATATTCCGATATATGCTCAATTGTCTCAAAAGAAATTATAACATCAAAAAAATTATTTTTAAACGGCATTTTAGTAGCATCCATTACTTTAAAAAAAAGTTTTTTGTTCCTATACTTTTTTTTCGCGTAGTTTATGGCTTCAGGGGAGATGTCTCCCCCATAAACCTTTTTTGCACGACCTTTCTTTAATAAATATGCTGATCCATATCCCGTTCCACAAGCAATATCCAGAACTACTTTATTAATAACAAATTTGGCCGCAAAATCATATCTACTAATATGCTCATTAAAAATACTTTTTGGAGTTTTATTTGGAATGACCCTCTCACCAGTAAATTTCATTTTAAGATAATTTTTAAAGAATTACTTGCCCAATTTTCTAGAGATAATTTTTTAACATCCCTTAAGACATTGGAAATAATTTGATTTTTTTCTTTCTTATTATTTAAAATCTTAATTATTTTTTCAGCTTCTTTCGAATAATTGTCTTTAACGATTATTGAATTGGAGCTGTTTAAAACTTCTTGTTTAGCTTCTTCGTCTGTTACTATTAAGCATCCAGAAGCCATAGCTTCACTTGTTACAAGAGTCGGGCCACCCCCCTCATATCTTGATAAACAAAAAAAGATATCAGAAGCATTATAATAATAATAAATCTTATTCTGTGTTTGGGGGGGTAAAAAAATGACGAATCTATTATCTAAAAAACGTCTTACTTTTTCTATATCGGCTCCTATTACCAGTAACCTAAAATTTTGATTTTTATTAAAAATTTCTTTTGAAAGAGAGATTGTTTTATCGAGCCCCTTCATCCAATAACCCCCTCTTCCTATATATAATCCATAAATTTTATTTTTCTCAAGTCCTAATTTCTTCTTTGCTAATATTTTATTTCTTGGCTTAAATATATTTAAATCAACCCCGGTTCTAATTACATAGACTTCCTTTCTTCTTCCATAAAGATATTCAAGTTCATCTTTCACATGTTCTGAGACACAGATAACTTTGTCCGCCTTTCCCACGGATATTTTTCAATATAATAAGAAACCAAAAGGGTTGGTAAATAAAGAATTTTTTTAATTATTCCAAACCTTTTAAGATGGGTTTTATAAAAATAGTATGTTGATCCGTGAAAGGTATGTATTATTTTTTGACCCCCTTTTTTCTTGTAAAATTTTAACCACAAACCATTGAATCCATGAGAATTGATTATATGAAAATTATTTTTTTGTAAGAATTTAAAAATATTCACATTAAAAGAAAGCTCCCCAATTAACGGAATCTTGCTCGCTTTGAGGATGATGTAGGTAATTCCTTCTTTGTCATATATTTCTCCTTCTTTGTGATGCGGATCAGCATATACCCAAAAGATTTTTGTGCAACTATTTTTTTGCTTAATCGCTTCAATTAATCTCTTAGTATAAATAGCTACTCCACCGAGGAAAGATGGTTCTCCGGAGATAATACAAATTTTTTTGGTTGTCATTTTTTATTACTTGTTTTTTAATGAAAGTCCAATTTGAATACCCTCCTTTATACTTTTAGCTATTCCCTGAAAATTCCACCCCCCAAACCGACCTATACTGTAAATCCCTTTTTCTCTAAGTTGATTTATTATTTTATTCACCTGATTAGAATTCTGAATATTCCATGTATAGGCAACATCTATCCACGTAAAATCAGATACGAGAACATTTTTTATAAACCCCCATTCTTTAAGTTCTTTAAATGTATTTTTCCTTAGTATCTCTAAATCTTTTGGTTTTGGGTTTTCTCCCCCTCTAAAGGCAAATTCTATATATAAAGAACCATACTTATCCGGATCCAATCCTTTTGGGAGAAATATCTCAGGATCAACATTAGAATAATATCCGATCCTATGAAATTTAGACTTAGCGTCAGGAATATATAACCAGTGGTAACCATGTTTTGCTATTTTTGAATTTCCTAATTCAACACCCGCATTTAAAACTAAAACGGACGTATAAGGGAGAGTATAATCTTTAAATTCAGACATTTTTAATAAATTATTCAACGGAATTGTTGTGATTAAATAATCATACTCTAAAGTCGTTTTATCAGAGAATATTATTTTTTTTTCACTAATATTTAATCTTTTTAGTTCTTTATTATACTTAATGTTACATCTTTCCGCCATTCTATCCGCTAAGAAATTTAATCCATTTTTAGGATACAAGAAGGAAATGTTATATCCGGCTTCTGATTTATTAATACCAAAAGCACCATCAATTACATCAGAGATGCTAAATGGTGATTTATATGTATCCTGCGGGGCTATTTTTTTATATAACCCGGCAGTATACTTTTCGTGAAATGGTTTAAAGAAAATATTATATAAGGTTTCCCCAAAACTGAAGACCAGCCAATCGTCCAGTGTCAATATGTTTTTGTCAGATTTGTTTAATATTTCTTTTAGAACTTTTGCGGCTATTTCCCCACCTAAATATCTCAAATTATTCTGTATGGGATAAGGTATAATTTTATATTTAAAGGCCTTTGTTACTCCCAAATTACCAGCAAAAAAAATTCCTGCCTTTCTCTGATATCTTCTGAGTTTACTAAACCTACTAATAACTTTCTTGACATTCTCGTCAGCTCCAAAGATCCAGTGTCCACCCCCTCTTTCAAATTTGAAATTTCTTTTTGAATAAGAATAACAAATTCCTCCAGGATGGTTCTTAGCTTCAAAGATTGGAAATCCCGTAGAGAGAGCGGCCGCCAGACCAGTAAATCCCGCACCGATTATATAAACTTTTTTATGTGCCATTATCTATTTTAAAAAATATCTCTTTTATTTCTTTTTCAAAGTTCTTTTCATCATTTTTCACTATCCTTTTATAGATTTTAAAATCTTTAATTTTATTTTTGTAATCCTTTATACATTCATTAATCTTTCCTATTATAGCGTCTATATTTAGAGGCTCAACGCTAAATTTATATTCTTCCTTTATAGGAATATCTTCATAGAATTTAGCTGACCCCCTTTTTCCAACAATAACACAACAGTCATGAATAACAGCTTCTCTTGGGATTCTATCTTTTCCTGGGTGGTCCCCAAAATCTATGTAAACCATACATTTTGCTAAAGTTTTAGAAATTTCAAAAGGCGCCATATTGAATAATTTGACATATTTTATATGTGGGGGAGAGTTCTTTATTATTTTTTCAGTTATTTCCCAGCCCTTTCTAGGATTATAAGCAACTAAATTTTCTTTTTTTATTTTGCCTTTATAAAGAAAGTCCTTGTTGATATAATCACTTAATATATAAATCTTTTTTACTCCTCTTTTCTCCAAAAAATCTTTTGCGTAATAACTTTGCGCTAAGTGAATGACTTCCATATTTTTCGGATTATTAAAGTCAAATAAAATTTTACCCCTTCTATTCATCTTTCCATATATTGATTTAAGAAGTTCATACGTTTTTGGAAATTTTTTTCTGAAAAAGGGTATTTTTTTATTTATTTTTCCAATTGGTAATGTGGTGTTTCTTTTTACATTATCAACACTTAACCAGTAAATACATTTTCTTATATTTTTGAAATTTTTTATTTTGTCAATCCAACTTTCAGGGATTATCACAATATTTTTTTCATCGTCTTCTATTCTTTCCGCTTTTTTCACATCGTATTTTTTATAAGCTTCCACGAAGCTTTCTTTTATCTTAGGAATATAGTAAACAAAGGCTTTATAATTAAATTTTATTAATTTATGAGAGAGTTGATGGAGACATTCAGCCCCCCCAGTAACATAATCTGATGGGGCCAAAATATAAATTTTTGTTTTTGGATAGACAGGTATCATCTTAAGATAAAATTTTCTTGTTTAATTTTCTTTCTTGTCTTTTTTTTAATATTAAACTAATATTTTTAATTAAATAAAGAAATCCTTTTAAAATTATTGTGGTGTTATGAAAAAATCTTTTTCTAAGCTTTATATTTTTAATTGAAGGTGAGAGCCTCTCATCTTTTTTTTGAAAAAAAACAAACCACGGAGGATAAAAAAATAATCTGAAAATCGCATAAAATCCATTTAAATTTATTAGAGAAAAAATTGCGTCATTTTTAAATCTAGTAAAGAGAATTACATCTTCTTTTTCTAGATTATTGATAGTTTGTCCTTTATAGTGTATTATTTTTACATTTCTGTTGCAGAGTACCTTGAATCCAGCCTTTTTTGCTCTAAGACAATAATCTGTTTCATCCAATAAATATGGCGTGAAAATTTCATCAATTAATCCAATTTTATCTACAACAGATCTCTTTATTAATATTGCAGAGCCCATAACATGATCAACTTCTTTTATTCCACTAGGTTCTTTTTCTACACCCACCAATAAACCCTTTATATAACCCCCAGAATGTTGTAAACTTCCATCAGGATAAATTAAATTACACCCCACTATTCCAATTCTTTCATCAGACTCAGCAGTTTCAACAAGCTTTGTTAACCAGTCTTTTTGAATTATTTTAGTATCGTCATTTAATAGAAAGAAATAGTCCGGATTATATTTTTTTATAGAATATTTTATTCCAATATTATTTCCACCAGCCCAATAAAGATTTTTTTTATTCTCAATCAAATCAATCCACTTATATTTTTCTTTTATTAGTTCCTTTAAACCATTCGTACTATTGTTATCTGAAATAATAACCTTATAGTTTTTGTAATTAGTTTTATTTCTTAAAGAATTTAAACAATTTTTTAAGATTTTCAAGTTAGGATTAAATGTAACAATTATTATTACAACAAGCGGTTGTTTCCTTTTTTTCATTCTTTATAATAATAAACTAAAAAGGGTATGGGGCGAATATAAAACCTTATTTTTAAATTTATTTCTTTTAAAAATTTCGTTAATTTCAATTATCTGTTTTTCTGTTAAAAGATCCTTATGAATTTCTAGAACAACAGCCCTTGTTTTTTTTAATACTCTTTCAGAAGTTTTTATTACATCATATTCCGCACCTTCGATGTCCATTTTTATTAAATCAATTTTTTTGATATTTCTTTTTTTTACAAAATCTTTAAGGGTTGTTGTTTTCACCATTTCTATTTTTTTATTTCCTTGAGGGAAAAAAGAATTTGATGCACTTATTCTATTTATATAAAATTTCATTATACCTCTTTTCTTATAAATAGCCAAATTTATTGGTTTAGTATTTTTTATACTATTTATCCATAAATTTTTTTTGAGCAATTTATAGCTTTCTTTATATGGCTCCACCGAGAATATCTTTCCCTTTTTTCCTACCCTGTGTGAACAATATAAGGCAAATAAGCCTATGTGCCCCCCCAAATCTAAAATAGTATCTCCTTTACTTATTTTGATACCCTTATAAACTCCCATACCGTAAAATTCATTTATTATTCCAAAATCCTCAAACCTGAAAAGAATGACATATCCACCAGGAAGATATGCTTTTTGAATAATTTTTCCAGTTCTAAAGAAATTTAGAAAACTCTCTTTATTTTTTCCCCCAAGAAAAAACTTCAAAAAAAATTTTACGGCATAGTAAGATAAATTAAGAATAAGTAATGAAAAATTCCTTTTTTGGTACTTTTTATTGAATTCAACCATTCCCCTCAAAAAATTAATTCCGCTTTTAAGAATTTGTTGATGTTCAGTTATCTGTCTATTTTTCATCATTTTTTCTAAGACTATATCCCATTAAATAAGGGACCCCCCTTAAAACTCTTAAAATTAAACTTTTGATGGATAGAGAAAAATCTTTAAAATAGAACTTTCTAAACTTCATTTTACTTTTAATTAAATCCACATAAATTCCCCTATCTATTAGGTCTCTTGTGGTTTTACCCCACCTATAAGTTTTTTTCCAAAACCATATTAAATTTGACGGTTCTATATGCCAGACAGCATTTGGCAGTTTTCCGATATTTTCTGATATTTTGCTTACTTCATAATAAATTATTGCGTGGTCATGGGCCGCACAAATAGGTAAGACCTCTTTTGGGATGTTCTCCATAGCCCTTATCAAGATTTCTTTTTTATAAATTCTTGGCAGTATTACCCCCCCTTTAACTTTTACAAAATTCTCATAATATTTCTGCACCAGCTTTCTATCAGCATCAAATAATTTTTCCAAAAATGTCTTAGGTTTATATGTAAATTCTTCCAACCATAAAATATCATAAGTTCTTAATAAATTTACAGCTCTTTCTATGGCTGTTTTTTCTAATATTTGATCTGAGTCTAACAATAATATTATCTCCCCCCTACTATTCTTAGCACCCTCATATCTAGCCCCAAGTAATTTTCCCTTATATCTAAAAACCCTACATTTATACTTTTTTGCAATCCAGATAGTCTTATCTTTACTGTAACTATCAATAATTATTGTTTCTATCTTTTTATATGTTTGATTTTTAATAGATTCTAAAGTTTTATTAAGGGTTTTTTCAGAGTTATGTGTCGGAATATTTATAGAAACCAATTTTTCTTTTTTCATTTTATTCTTAGGGGGTTATTTAACTTTTTCTTTATTTTAGGGGTTTTAAGTTTTTTATATTTTTTGTATAAATGATTTTTATTTTTAATTAAATTTTTTGCGTATCGTTATTCTTTTTTTGCCTTTTATGGTAAATAACTAAAAAATTATCTAAACTTTTATTATTAAAAGTTTATTCATAAATAACATCTTTTCTCGATTATTTAGGAGTTTTTATTTACAACCATTCTAAAATAATTTTTTGGTCCTATGCTTTTTCTTTAACGACATCTTTAACTTTTTTGAATTCTTCTAAATACTTTTTACATACTTTTTCCCACCTAAACTTCTTGCTAAAGTTAAGTGAGTTTTTCCCCATCTCTATTCTTAAATTTTTATTTTTAATTAAAAGGCTTGCTTTACTTTTAAATTCTTCATAATCTTTTACTAAAAAACCAGTTTTATTATTTTTTACGACTTCCGGGATTGAACAAAGATTGTATGCTATACTTGGTTTCCCACATGAGGCCGCCTCAATGAAAATAAGCCCAAACCCCTCCCATCTAGAAGCAGAAACAAAAAAACTACATTCCTGGTATTGATTTATTAAAGCACTCCTAGATATTTTGCCAAAAAAAATAGTTTTATTCGCCCAGATTTTTCTGGCATAATTTTTAAGATATTTTTCTTCTGGCCCAGAGCCTATTATATGTAATGGGAAATTTAAATCTTTACTTAATCTTATTAATTCGGAAACACATTTATGTTTTTCAAGCCTACCAACATAAAGCATATAATTTTTATCTGTATATCCCTTAGTAGATTTTGGTTTAAATTCCTCACTTACCCCATTATAGATTATTTTTATCTTGTCCGAATTAATTACTTTAGGTAATTTGGATGCAATATATTTAGAAATAGCTATAGATCTCGGATTTCTAGAGAGGGTAAATAAAATTAATCTATTGAAAATTGTTCTTATGTAGTTGGTTGAAGGTGGGCTACCATGCCAAGTAACTACGGTTAAAAATTTTCTGAAAGCTAAATTTAAAGAAGAATGATGAACATTAAAAACATCAAATTTATAATTTTTCTGCAGTTTTAATAAACCCCTTCTTAGTTTTATTATATTGGGAAAATAAAATATCGCATCTAATAAACTATTTCCAGTAAATAGTTTTCTTATATTTATTTTTAAAATTTTAAAATTTTCTTCAGGGATGTCTGATTGTGATGTAATTACATAGACCTCATTTTTTTTCCCCAATCTTCTTGCTAATTCGTATATTACAGTATCTGCACCCCTTCCCTGTAAAAAAGTATCATTAACGAAAGCTATCTTCATTTTCAAATAATACAAAAATATATTTTAAAATATTATGAATTTGTAGTATTCTCTCTAAATTCTAAATTGTCTAATATCCCCCACGGCCCCGTCAAGGAATTCCACCCCTCGGGCCTGTATAAAAATTCATTTCTTTTAATTATCCCTATAGGATATTCAACCCCCCAAATTTTTATTGGCCCAATCAATCCATTATAATAAACGAATTCTCCGATATTTATTCCATTCTGTTTTAGTTTTTTTATTAATAAATCATCCTCTATATGAACCACTCTTAGGGTAGGATATTCATTATTTATATCATTGAGCAAATAAAGTTTTGAGAAGAGCGTGTCTTTTGTTTTTTCTGATAAATAAATAATCGCCCCAACCTCATTTATACTTATATTATTATTCTTCGGAGAGAGGCTAGGAACTATTCTAAGAAGAGAATTCAACCCTAAACCAAAATCAAAAACCTTTTCTTTATAGTAAATATATCTTATTGGTATTCTATATTCTTTATTGTTATATAAAAAAACTCCGTATGGTTGATTAAAGAAGAAATTAGTACTGTTGTGTTGAGAGTATTCAAGAATAATTGCCGCAAATATAGTTTTTTCCCTAGGTAAAAAAACTCTTTTTTCTTCTTTAAGTTCCTCATATAAAATATCCGCATCAAGAGGTGAACCCCCGGTATATATCATTCTTATTTTATTATCGTACTCTAAAGTTTTTGTACTATCTAGAACAAAAATGGGGATCCAAGATAACCTATCCAATCCTGTTTTATCACTTCCTATACTAGAAAATGCAGTGTATTTTCCTATATCTGTAGAATCAATTAATAAATAAGAGACATTATGCGTTTTCATTAAACTCAAAGCGGTTTCGGGCCTATTTGTTGTTAATAAATACCTTGCAGTAGTGTGATCCCACCATTCTTCAGCATGCCCCCCGTCTGTGACCGTTGGTCTTTTTCCTAAGGATTGCACCCAATATCCATAATCCCACCAATGAACAAAAATACTCCCCGGAGGAGTATTTTTGTTAACCCAATCCATAGCATATTGCCATTGATACGTATACCTATTCGGAGCAGCATACTTAGCAGAATAAATTGTAACGCTTGCATAGCTTGTGAAAATAATAATTACAAAAAGCATAACAATAAAAATAAGAACCCACATTAAATTTTTTACCAATTCTATTTTCCTTTTTGAATATTCAAAAATTTTTATTATAAAAAAAGTACTTATTAAAGTTAGAAAAGGGGCAATTATAAAAAATAACCTTATGGCACCCCTCATTGAAATAATACTTAAAAATGATATAGATAATATTATTAAGTATGCTATATTTATCTCAGAAAAATCCGTTAATGTTTTTTCATCTTTTTTTACCAAAGATCTGATATAAATATAAGATACTAAAAGTAAAAAAGTAATAAACCCCCCAAAATAGATTATTTTGGATAAAGCCGTTTCTCCATTGAGCAAAGGGTAGGTTGGGGAGAATCTTGAAAAAGCAAGAGAAAACAAAAACAAAGCAAAAAATAGATTAAAAATTATTCTTTTTTTATTATCAAATCTTTTTGTAGCTTCATAAAAAGATATAAGAACTCCTAACAAGAAGAACCAAGTCAAATATCCAAAGCTTTCTAAAACCTCTAAAAAATAAGGGTGTTTATTCTCTGCAACAGTTAGAGAAATTCTGGCCGTTCCAAAAGGGGTTAAGAAGCTTTCAATTATCTTTGAGGTAAGATTAAGGACGTATTTAGAATTCAACAAAGTTAAAAAAGAAAAACATAAAATAATAGAAATCAACAGATTAAATATCTTGGGCGGTAAATTTATTTTTTCTTTTATTCTCTTACTAATTTTAAAATCTATTTTCATTAAAATGAAGTCTATCCAAATTATAAATAAAATAAAAATACTAATTCCCGGCCCTATAATAGAAAAAAGTATGGGATTAATTCCCCTAAATTTAATTAATTCGAATATGAGGCCAATTAAGGAAAAAGATGTAAATATCATAAAATTTTTTTTGTGTTGAATATTAAAAAAAAAGCAAAAAAAGGTAATTAGGGAGAATATGATATAAAGATACCTATAGCCCCCCCAACTAAATGACATTATTCCAGTAAATAATCCGCTGAGAAGACCATAAATTAAAATTTTTTCATTCTTCTCTTGTTTCCACGCCAAGACAAAAAAGGCAAGGGCGAACCAAAACCAAACCAGACCGAGGCTTTCTATTTCAGGGATTCCAGCAGTTGTTCTATGTAACATTTGAGGATTAAAAGCATACAAAAAACTAGCTATTGTTGCTCCAGTTAAAGCCTTATTTTTAGATGTTACAAGAGAAAAAAGAACATAAACAAAAAAGAAAAATCCTATAATTGAAATCAAAAAGAAAATAACTGGAGCTATTATTGCAGCATACGTTAAAGAACTTTTCCCGAACAAAGAGATTATCTTAAACACCAATACAATAGCCCAGGGCATAAGGTTATTTTTTGCATAATTATCTGTGCCAAGAGGGGCTCTTCTCATATAATCTATTTCACTATAGTTTCCAGCATTAATTTCTTCAGCTAACCTTAAGTATAAAAAAGGATCTAAATCAGGTCCAAGGGTCCATTCACCTGTGGCAATATTTTTTAAATAAGGAATATTTTGAGTCCTAACAAAAGCCGTAGTAATTAAAAGCCATACAATAATTGGGATAAACATCAAAGAATATTTTTTATAGTGCGCCAGGATAGTAGAAATTATAGAGGAGAGAGCAAAGAGGAACCAAAGCATTGGTGTGAAGAGTCTAATTAAAGGTCCTATAATTTTTATATTTGGAAGGCTCAGAGTACTAAGAATTCCTATAATAATTGAAAAAAAGGTAAGGAGGCTAAATGCTAAAACGAAATTATTATTTAAAAAATAATTTTTTATATCCCTAAATTTAGGGATATTTATTCTTAACTCCTCTTCATTCATCTTTAAAATAAGATAACCGTATTTTTAAAATTTCTATCACCTCAATTTTCATAAGAAAATAACCCACGCAAGAATTATTATAATAATTTGAAAACCATAGATTAAATAAACAACTTCTTTTTCATATACTTTTTTACTTGGTTTAATTTTTTTTAAAATATAAATTGCTAAATGTTCTAATCCATATATCTTATTATAAGGCAAATCCAGGCCCCCTTCTTTGTTTGGTTTTCCAAAAGATTGTTTTTTAAGCCGTCCTCTTATTTTAAGACCTACTTCTATTATATATGGTATAAAGACAAACATTGCAATTTTTTCAAAATTTCCAAGTATAGACATACAGGCTATTAATGAACCTATAGACCAAGTTAAAGAATCACCAGGAAAAACTTTTGCTGGAAAAAAATTATAAAACAAAAAACCAAGAAGCGCGAATACCATAATTAACCCAATAATACTTAACCAGGGGTTTCCAGTTTTGTATGCGACATAAGATAAGAAGCCAAGAATAATTATTCCCTGTCCAGCCTCAAGTCCATTATAGCCGGCTAACATATTATAAGAAGCCGCAGCCCCTACAATTCCTATAGGTATAAATAGAAGAGGATAAATAAGTCCGAGTTCAATAGGACCAAGAAAAGGAAAATTCATTGTAGAAACCCCCGCATTAATAACTATTAAGGGAGTTGAAGCAAAAATACCGAGAAAGATTCTTGTTTTTGCTGATAGCCCCCTCATTTTCCATCCGAACAAGTCATCAACAATCCCTATTAGGGTGAATAGGAATATAACACTCAATAAAGCGAAAATTTTCAAATTAGTTCCATCTTCTATATTGAAAAGAAATGTTCTAATTGCTATATATGAAAAAATTCCCGCACTAAATGCGATAATGACTACAACCCCCCCAGAACCAGCAATATTTTTCTCTTTCTTGTATTTATTCATATCCTCCCAGACAAGCCCAGCACTCTTTGCCTTTTTTATCCAAAAAGGAATAGAATAAAAAGAGACAAAAAAACTAATAACTAAAGATAGAAATAAAATAATATTCATAATTACCAAAATTTCTTCTTATTTTTAAACTTTATAGAAATAAACTCTCATTTAAAAAATAATGGTGTAAAATAAACTTCTATTCCACCAGCAATTAGTATTATCACTAATGCTAAGAATAAAAGTATAATAACATTTTCTAAAGTATGTAAGAATTTTTTACTATAAAAACCGTTTCTTAAAATACTTACCCCGAACATTCCACCGGCAAGAGCAACTATAAAATAAGCCGTTATTTCTGGAATTCCATGAATCATATACCTTGTTATCCCGACGGGAATTCCTTTTATTTGATGTTGGGTAAATATAGAGATTGCGGCAGAGATGACGCTGGCGTTCCAAGACAATACGAAGATAGCCCCGGCCCCAAATATTAGAGAAAATATTAAAGTAAATACTCCGACAAAGATATTATTCTCGATGATTTGTAATAACATAGAACCCTTTGTAATCCCCCCAGTTATTTTTTTCTCTTCATTCCACTCTGATAAGGTATACATCTTCACACACCGCTCATAATTTAACGGATTATTAATTTTACAATATGTTTCAATTTGGGCGTTGAAGAGATTAGGGTCTCTTATCACTATATCCCAAAACGAGAAAGCTACCACAAAACCAACAAATAACCAAATAAAAGCAAAAATCGCATCTTTATGCGCCTTCCAAATACCAAACAATCCAAAAACCATTTCATCCTCTTCTTCTTCTTGTTTTATTATGAAATACATAAACGGGATAGAAAACATTACAGAAAAAGTTACAATCATTATACCGGAGTATCTTGATAATACAGCATCCCCGGAAAAAAACCATCTAACAAGAAGTAAAGAAAGGGAGGCATAAACTAACCCCACAAAGAACATTTTCCAAGGACCTTTCTCAACCCTTTTCGGATTTATTATACTTTCTAACATTTTTATATATCTTAATAAAAGAGGAAGTGTTTTTAAATATTATTTAACTTATTCATTCTATCATGGAAAATATTCCAAATAAAAGAAAATTTTATACTTTTGTTAAAGATATAAAAACTATTAAAATACAGGGTGCGAGAAATATCGCTAAGGCCGCATTAAGAGCATACTTACTTATTCCAACCAAGAAATCAAAGAAGATTCTTATCGATTCTAGACCGACAGAACCAATGATGAGAAAAGTTTTGGACCTAGCAGAGGCTGGAGCGTCTCCACAAAAAATATTAAAACATTTTAATGAGGCACAGATGAGTATAAATAAACTTGTTTTGAAGGTGATAAAAAACGGGGATCGAATTTTCACCCATTGCCATTCTACTAACGTTGTTAATGCCCTAATTTATGCAAAAAAGCAAAAGAAGAGTTTTGAAGTTTATGTCACAGAAACCCGCCCCCTATTTCAAGGAAGAAAAACAGCTAAAGAGTTAATAAATGCTGGTATAAAGACAACATTGTTTATAGATTCAACCTTTGCTTTTGTCATAGGAAAAGAAAGTAAAAAAGACAAAATTTATTCAACTAAGATTTTTTTAGGTGCAGACGCCCTCCTTAAAAACGGGATTATTAATAAAGTAGGGAGTAGAGCTATTTCAGAAATAGCATATATTAATAAAGTTCCGGTTTATGTAATAGCGGATTCTTGGAAATTTACAAAAGAAAAAGTTCCTATAGAACAAAGGGATTTGAATGAGATATGGGATAAGGCTCCTAAAAAAATAAAAATGAAGAATCCAGCATTTGAATTCGTTCCAAAAAAATACATACACAGGATAATTACAGAATTAGGGGCAATGGAATACTCTAATTTTACTAACCTTTTAAGCGAAAAGAGCCACAAACCCCTTTGATGTTAAAATCAAACAACCTTCATGATTTTCCTTAATATACTACTAAAAATAATTGAGCTTATTATATAAAACCAAAACCAACTCAAGAATCCGAAGAACTTAAACCCTTCAAGATTAGAAAAAAAATCAAAGAACCACCTAAAGAGAAGTATTAGCGGAATTGTTGTATAAATTACCGACCTCATGCTTAACTTCATCATTTTTGGCATAGACTCTATCATCTTTTTTTCTAATTCCATAACCTTAGTTTTATTTTCTCTATATTTTTTTATTTCTTCTTGTATTTTTTTCTGTTCATCTTTCATTTCTTTTATAGCTTTTTGGTCTGTTCCATATTTCTGAGCCAAAGTCATAATGAAATTAATAAAAAAGACTAGAATAGTCATACCCCACAAGAGATTCCAGTTTAAAATTTGGCCAAGAGTAGGGTCTAAGATAGAGTGTGAAATATTTTTAATAAAATCAAGTTTGTCCCACGAAAAAGCAATCATAATTGATAAGATTAAGATAATGAAAATTAAACCAAACCCACCTTCATTTTTACTAACCATTTTATTATTAATATGGAATTCTGTTTTTAAATATTGAGATTATATCACATTCTAATCGATAAACTTCCTTATTGCAGGATGCATGTCAATTTGATGTTGTTGCACAATATTCTGATAGAACTGATACATGATCATTATCACAAGAAGCATACCTGTTCCAGAAACTAGCGCTCCAATTATATTTGCTATAGAAGCAAGAAGTCCTATAGACAGACCGCCCATAACAGTCAACGGCATTATATACCTCTCTAAGATACTCTCAATAACTCTCTCATCTTGCCTAAATCCAGAAAGTTGAAGTCCTGAAGAAATTATTCTATGTGCTTGAGATTTTGCATCCATACCAGAAGTTTTTACCCAAAAAACAGCGAAGAGTGTAGAAAAAGCCATAAAAAATATAGTATGAATCAAACTTTGAATTAGATATATATACATAAACCCCCCTCTTATAATTAATTCAGCCAAATTTGTCGAGCTAATCCAAAATGCTAGTCCAGATACTGGACGCCCATTTACAAATACACCCAAAAAAGTGAGATAAGAAGCAATTTTTGCTTTTCCAGTACACTCCTCTTCAATTCCATTTAAACATGGTGACGCCAAATTATTGATTAATCCACCAAACAATTGGAGGTTTGCAACTAAGGCCGCAGTAAGAATAACCGGAATAACCGATGCATAAAAAAAGGATAGGGGCCATTTTATTCCATAACCTCTTATTCTCCCAAACGAGAGAGGAATTTCAACTCTTAAAGATTGTGCCCAGACAACCAACATAAATATAGAAAAGGTAGAGATTAGTGCGACAAGCGAGGAGAGAAGCTCTATAGGGGCTTGATTCACTAGAGATTGTATTAAAACAAAGACCTTTCCAGTACAGGGGACTTCATTAAAATTTAACAAACAATTTCTTCCTTGCGTATCTATTATCTGAAAAGCAGTTGTGAAAAGACTTCTAGAAATTCCAGCAGCTATAAATAAACTTACACCAGAACCAAACCCCCATTTTGTTGTAAGTTCATCCATATAAAAAATAATTAATCCTCCAATAATTAATTGAAATATTAAAATAAGAGTAAAACCAGGGGCCGGTTGAAGCCCCCTCATTACAACAAAGACAATGGCCTCAAAAATTATAAAGAAAACAATAAGAAGTTTTTGAAGCCCTTGAAAAAATCTTCTTCCTTCTTCTTTTGTGGTATCTATGTTAATAATACCGGATCCCGTAAGAAGCTGAAGGACTATAGAAGCCATTACAATCGGACCAACTCCGAGAGAGATTATACTTCCAAATTCAGTTGCAAGAATTATGGCAAGAAATTCAAAATTAGCTAACGCATTTTCAGAAAGTCCAAATAACGGGATATTAGCTAGAATAAAAAAACAAATCAAAACAATTAATGTCCACTTAGCTTTTTCGTTAAAGCTTAATCTTTTTTCATCAGGTTTTTTTATTTCAGGAAAATATTCAAAGATTTTTATTATATTCATAATAAGAAATGTGTAAATTAGCTTTTAAATTATTTGTTTTAAAATAAAATTAAACTGACCTAACTATTATTATATCACCTCCAGAATCTCTGATTTTTTGAAGTGCAGATCTAGAAAATCCAGAAGCTTTTATTATCATTTTTGTTTTAATTGGTTTCTCAATTTTTCTGTTACCTCCTAAAATTTTATAATCGTGTAAATCAATCTCATAACAGTTTTCATCAATTCTTTTTGCAATACCTTCTTTTAAGTATCTACCAAGATTTTCTTCAATGTCCTCAATATTTATTCTTTTTCTTTTATCTTTCTCCGTTTTTTTACTTGTAACACCCCTTTTACCAAAATAACCGTGCCCATACAATTTTGTTATTAGAGTCTTTTTATGATCAGCTCTTTTTCCCGAGCCGGCCATTCCGACACCCCCTCTATGTCCAGCCTTTTTTCCTTTCTTTCTTGCCCCCCTTCCATGAGTTGTCCCACCCCTCATTTTTGTGGTTTTTTTCTTTTTGTGTGTTTTGATCATTTTTAAATCATTCTTTTTACCAAATCATTTATTTTCTTCTCGTTATATCCTATTACACCTTTTCCTTTTCCAAATGGTTTTTTTGTGTCAATCCCACCTCTTGGGGGGTGTAATCTGAAGAATGGTTTTAAATTTAATTCTTCATAACTTTTACCTTTTTCTATCTCATCCAAAACTTTTTCAACATCTATCTTTTTTGTTTTATCAATAAGCTGCCCCCTCTTTTCTAAAACCATTTTGAAGACATCTTTATCTATTTCTCCATATGCTATAAAATTTCTTACTTTCTGTATCATTCCCTCTTGTTCTTTAGTGG
>JAWAEI010000007.1:0-15250 GCA_038891475.1 Candidatus Pacearchaeota archaeon
GCAGATTATTACATTTTACTACCATTAACAGAAATTTCCTCTGTTTTATCAGCAACAAAAAGTATTGGAGTAACGAATATTACAAAATTTAATGACACTGGGATAACATTATTAGTTGCAGAATATTTAAATAATAAAAAAGATTTATCGTTACAATATACATTTGATTCACATTATCAAATTAAATATATCAATGCAACGCCTACATATCTTCATTACTTTGAAAAAATAAAAAAAATAAAAATTACCTCGCCGGATTTAATCAACAACTATTTATCCGCATATAAAGACTCACTACTCTATTGGGATGGGGATAGGTTTGTAAGCTATCCTACAATTAACAAATACAGACAATAATAGTTTTATAATACCTTACCAGTAACCAAGTCTTTTCAGATAAAATATTTTGTCAAGTTATTTAATCCCAGAAGTATTTTCTGCAAAATATGTTATATGGATAAATTTAATAATGTAGATTCTTTTAGTAACTGGCGAATGAAGAAATAATATAAAAAATAAAAAGCCTGATTGGTTGCTCAATTTAGTGTACGGGGTAAGAGTTTGTTTCGTCATGTGAACTAGTAAATATTACGTTAAAAGTAATAGCCCATAATTTTGATATGGGTACCTTGATGCAATAATAATAAAGTGAGACGTATTAAAAATCATCTTAAATTTTTACAAGAATTAAGCAAAGAAAATAAAATAATTCTTATAAAAGTTAAATACATAAAAATTTAATTTAGGTAATAATTTAAGGAGTACATAATATGAGAATGACTAATTTAATTTTTTGTATTTACTTAATATTATTAAATAGCAGTTTAGCTAGAGTTATAAAAGTTGGCCCAGGATATCAGTATTCTAAAATACAGGAAGCTATAAATTTTTCTATTGATGGTGATACAATCAAAGTTTTGCCGGGCATATATACAGATGCTATAGCAATAAATAAGAATATTGTGCTTCAGGGCTCTGGTTATGAAGTTACTAAAATTATAACTAATACTCATCCTGCTGTTTCTTTAATTAAAGGTAAAATCATGTGGTTAGCAATTAGTTCTATTACGGGAAATGGTATTGAAGTTAAAGACGGAATTGTAACTAATTGTGTAATAACAGCTTGTGGAGAAAATGGGGTTCTTTTTCTAAGTGGTGCTAGTGGCAGTATTAAAAACTCTGTAATAGTAGGTAATAATAAATATGGGGTAATAGGAGATTATTATACTGGATATGCTATTAATTGTATAGCAGATGGATATGTTGGGCTTAAAGGAGTAACTTATTGTATAGGGACTGGGGGGAATACAAATATATATTCAAATCCTAATTTTGAGGGCAGCGATAATTTTCATCTATTAACTTCTTCGCCTGGTATAGATGCAGGGAATCCTATAGAGCAAGATCCTGATGGTTCAAGATGTGATATAGGTTATTTTGGAGGTATTGATTGTCCTATTTTTCCTGTCGTCACTTTAATTAAAATAATCCCTCTTGATAATGGACAGATTAAGATACAAGCAACTGCTAATGCTAATTACTGATATAATAAATTAGAGGTTAAAATGTTAAAGTATAGCATAATTTTATTTATTATAACTATAAATATTTATGCACAAGTTGTACCTAGAGGTCAAAAAATTATAAATGGTGAATATTTTTTTAATAAAGATCCGGGCGAAGGAAAAGGCTTTCCAATAGTTACTACATACAATCAAAATAATGTCAATGTTGATTTTACTGTACAAATGCAACCGGGCGATATCCTTTATCTTAGATTTAAAAGTTCAAATGGTTTATGGAGTCAACCTCAGACTGTATTTGGAAAATTCTCTTCTAGTTCTGGAGCTACTCTAATAACTGCTGAATATTTTATAAATAAAGACCCGGGTATTGGTAAAGGTATACCTATTACTATTAATTCCCAGAGAGATATAGTTATATCAAATTTAAATATTCAAAAAAATGACAATGTATTTATTCGAGTCAAAGATAGTTATAATAGATGGAGCGAGCCTAAAGCTATTAAATATAATTTTAAGAAAATTATTGCTGCTGAATATTATATAAAATATAATAATAGTATAAAAACCAGCATTTCACCAATGACTATAATAAACTTACCACCTAATTCACATACGTTCATTACAACTTCTGGGAATTTATTCCCATTACTACCAAATGATAGTGTTTTTGTTCGAGTTCAAGACGAGGAATATTTATGGAGTGAATGGTATGGCACAACAAATTTGGCTACAAAAATAGACGAAGAATTTATAGAGCTTCCTAAAATTTTTTCCCTTTTTCAGAATTTCCCCAACCCATTTAATCCATTAACTAAAATAAAATTCTCTATCCCCAAAACAAGTTTTGTTAATATAATTGTTTATGATATTCTTGGTAGAGAAATTACTACACTTATTAATGAAGAAAAATTACCTGGAATTTACGAAGTTGAATTTAATGCTACTAATTTACCAAGCGGTATTTACTTTTGCAGAATGCTCTCAGATAAGTATTCTGAGACAAAGAAAATGATACTACTAAAATAATGGAAGTAATATTTATTTTTATATTAGATGAGTTCATTTTATTGAACTTGTTTTTCTGCATTTAGAGGGATTTGTGTAAATACTATAAATAGTTAATTAAGTAATTATAAGTGAAGAAAATATTTTTTATCGTCATATATGGAATTTATGTAAAAATTTTTTTTATAAACCCAGATTATACTATAGCGCAATTTTACTCAAAACCTGATTGGGTGAATAATCCACCAGAAGGTTATTTAAATTACTATTTTATAGGAATCGGTGTCAGTTACGATTATCAGAAATCATTACAATATGCTATAGCAAATGCTACTCAAAAATTTCTAAATAAATATAAAGTTGAAAGTTTTACTATTATTGATAAAACTCCTGTTGCGGATAAATCAAGAGTAGTAATTAAAATTATGGGAGAAGAAAGGACACTTTTTGTAAGAATAGTTGACGCATATGTAGAATACAGCCCTGTAGGTTATAAAACTTATGTTCTTATCAGTTCTCCGCGAGAAAGTGAAAACATAAAAGAACTTCCTACCAATACAGGAGCACTTTTTAGGTCTTTAATACTACCTGGATGGGGGCACTTTTATAAAAAACACAAAGAACGCGGACTATTATTTTTAATATTTGAAGGAATAGGATTTGGAGCCAGTACTATATTTTATAAAAATGCTATAACTCATAACAATGAACAATTAAGAACAAAGTTAAATATTATTTTAGGTATTACATTAAGTCTTCATATTTTAGGCGTTATTGATAGTTATACAATAGAACCTAATATTAGATATAAATAGGAGATAAAAAATGAACAAGATTAATTTGATTATATACTTTCTTATAATCATTTTTATTAATAATTGTTCATCAAGTAAAATGGGGTCAGAAAATGTGCCTGGATACAAAGTTATTTTTGCAACAAGCAGTGAAAAAGAACCTGATTGGGTAAAAAGTGGAAAAATCTTTTGGTATGAACCTAAAGATGAGAAATATTATATAGTTGGTATATCAAATAATCAGTCTGATATAGGATTTGGTGCGGCAGTTGCTCAAGCTTATGCATTAAAAAATTTGGCTCAAAGAATACAAACAATTTTTAATTCAAATTTTTCTTTAATAGAAGTTGGTAAATCCGAAGACGTCCATAATCTTAGTGAACTATTAATCTCTGTAATAGCAAAAAATATTCAAATGTCTGTCATAATGAGTGAACAGTACTGGAAAGAATGGCAAATAAATAATGGATACCAAACAAAATATGTTTATGATATTTATACATTAAATCAAATTACAAAAAAAGATTTAGATAGAGCAGTTTTATCAGCAATTGAAAACTCAAGAAATAATGTAACAGATTCAGATTTAAGAACTCGTCTAGATAAATTTAAACAAGAAGTTCAGAATAACCTTATTAACCAGAATTAATGTGTTTTTTATATTTAATAATAATCTTCCTTGGGGATGTCATATATGCTCAAGAAAATTCATCTTATTCAAGAGCATATATAGGTTATACAGCCGAATTAATTACATATCAGGTTACTGAAAACGAAAATTACGCTTTAGCGAAGAAGTCAATACCCTCTCCTACTCCATTAATTCTGAACAATTTTGAAATAGGATTTAACTCTTTTAACGAATGGTTGTTATTAGGAATATATGGAGGAATAAGTTTTGGTAAACCTGCAGGTGTAATTAATGTTACAAAGTCTAACTTAAACATTGAAATTGGTTTACATAGTGAATCTATAGATGTTTACACTGGATTAAAAGGTTTTATTTTAATAAATCTATCGCAAAAAGGAATTTTAGTTGATAATTTATCCGAAACTACTGTGTCATACAAAAATGGTCAGGTCCTTGGGTATGCTGTAAATATAGGTATTAAAGCTCTTCTAACTAAAAAGCTTATGCTTACAGCCGAAGGATCTATAAATCTTTTCATAGAGGAAAATATTTATAATGAATGGTACTCTACTGGAACCTTAGTTCCTTATAATTCACTTATAATTGATACCTATTCCTTTAAATTTGGCTTTGGAATAATATTGTAGAAAATTTATACTCCTAATTTTTTATATCTATATTCGGTTAAAAATATTTTATTAAAAATTTTCCGCAGTCCTCGCAATATGTATCAATATACATCAGGTAATATTTAAATATCTATTATGAATATAATAATACGCTAGAATTAATCTTATTTGTATCGAGTATATTAATGGATATTGATTTACTAAGTTTCAATAGAACTTCAATAAAAAACAATGCTAATAATTATAAAAAAATTTTTTTACTCACTTACATATCTATATTATTTTTTTCAAAAAATATTTTACGTATAATCAGTTTTTTTATAGGAGGCTTATATGCGGCCTGAATCTTTTTTTACTTTCTTTTTTCCCTTAATAGAAGAGATTTCAAAGGGGAGATTTTTCAAAAATATTATAGCTTTAATTTTTATTATTATTGGAATAATATTGTTTGCAAGTGGTGTTTTTATTTTAGTGAAATTTTTGAATTTAACGCTGGATTTTGGATTCATTTTAGGTATAATAATTATTTCATTTTCGCTTATGCTTACTTTTCAAATTTGGTTTTATAGAGCAAATGAAATCTATAATTTAACCAGTCAAAAATATTTTTTAATACCTATAGTTGAAAAGTTTATACGAGCAATAGGAGAAAGCATAGCTTTTCTGCTATTGTCAATAGGGATAGCTGGTTTATTTATTTTTTGGTTTTCTAAGTTTTCAGAAACTATTTATACTTTTCTAAACTTTTTGCCATCATATATTATTCCCACAAATACTTTTCTTGCTGGATTATTATTTCTCGTTTTTTGTATGGTTAATTCTGTATTAATTCTTGGTTTTTATTACTTTGTGGCTGAATTACTAATAGTTATAGTTGACATAGAAAATAATACAAGAAAAACGCAAAGTTAAAATATGATTAAAAATTTTAATGTGGGAATACTTTTTATTCTTTTTTGTACTTTATCTGTCTTACCATACGAAAATGAATATGTTATTTTTACTTTGATGTATATAAACCAAGAGCTTGTAATTATTCCTGTAGTCCTAATTAGGGACAAAGAATTGATTAACCCCCCAGAAATTTATTTTGGGAGACTAAATTTAGAGTGTGTTAGTTTTGCTAACAAATACTATAATTTAGGTCAAACTTATTATAAAGCTAATAGTGGGATTCCGTATGAAGTAGTTTCAGTGAATGAAGAATATGATTCAAGGAATTATTTTATTCCAGAATTATGCATTCAGCCTTTTTACATTAAAGCATATTACTTAGGTAATGGATTGCCATCATATTCTCTTATAACCAATTCTATGACTTTAGCATATCAATGTACAAGTAAAAAGAACATAAGCAAGAAACAAAAAACTTTGCTTATAAAAAAGATTCAAGAAAAAATACTACCTGGTAGTTTGGAAATAGAAAATGCAATTGAAACAGAATTTAATAAGAACAACAAATTATTTCTTCTGTGGGTAAATCAAAAATTGGAAAATAAATTTAGAAAATATTTATTATTTATTGAAAAATATAAAAATAACTATAATGTTATTTTGGTAGACTCATTAGTTACTATGGGAAACAGCTATATAACTTTTACTAAGAAGATGCTATTGGATGTAATTGACATAGATTTTGATAAAAACAATGAGTTTGTCTTTTATTATGTAGATGATAAAAATGTCTACGGTTTTCAAATTTATAAAAAATATGATGATAATATGGTTCTATGTTATGAATCAAAATATGGTTGTTATTAAACTAAAATATATCCGAGGTAAATATGAAAATATTTGTAAAAACAATAATATTATTAACAATAATATCATTTCATGTATACGCCCAGCTCACCCCGGTCGAAAGTATTATAGCAAAACCACAAGATTATATAGGCAGTACAGTTACTACACAAGGTTTAGTAGTTATATACCAGAAAGGTTATGGAAATACTAATTATTATATATTGCGAGGAAATTATGGTGGATTAATCAGAGTAAATACTGCTGAAAAATCCCCTGATATTAATAAAATTTACAAAGTTGAGGGAATAGTATATTATGATGTGAATACGAGATCCCCTTTCATTAGTGAAAGAAAAAAATATCTTTTAGAAGAGAAAAATCAAGAAGAAAAATTAGTACAAAGTGAACAAATATCTAAGATGCAATCAAGTGAAACTCAAAAAAAAGAGGGTGGTCAGCAGCTTATCGGTCTAGCAATTTTACTTATTATACTTTTATCTGTTTACCTTTTTACAAAGCAGAAGCAATTAATAAAATCATCTGGAGCTATTTCATCTGGGGTCCCAAACATAAATACATCACAAATTGAGTATAGCCACGAACCACTTTACGAAAAGATCCCTGAATATGAATTCAAGACTATTAAAATTGCAACGGAAAGCCCTAAAACATTAAAATTTATTCCTGGTAAGTTAACTATAATCTCTGGCGATGATCTAGGTAAATCATTTAAAATAGCAGGATACCCCACTAATGAAGGAAATATTGTAACAGTAGGCAGAGAAGAAATACGAGGCGAAAGAGCTTATAGTCATATACAATTAATTCAAAAAACTGTATCCCGCAAACAAGCTGAGATTATTCAGAAGGGAGATAAACTATATATAAAAAATCTTAGTGAAACTAATCCTACTCAAGTTAATGGTGTTGAACTTAAACCATTAGAAAAATCAGAATTAAATCCTGGGGATATTCTCAGATTTGGCGAGCTTGAATTCAAATATGAATTATAATTTTATTAGAAAATGTTCACAATAGATATAGCACTAAAAAGTATAAAAGGGAAAAGAGCAAATAATCAAGATTATTGCATTGCAAAAAAACTAAGCAAAGATGTTTACTTTTTTGCAGTAGCTGATGGGATGGGAGGAACTGTTGGTGGTAAAATTGCAAGCAGATTGGTTATTGAAACCGCAATGCAAGTATTAAATGAAGAATTATATTATGATCCAAAAATAAAAGATTTAAAACTTGTATTAGAACGTATATTTTTATCATCCCAAGAAGCTTTAGCAAAAAAAATAAATACCACACCATCATTATCTGGAATGGGCACAACACTCACTTGTGTCTTAATTAATGGAGAGAAATTCGTTTGGGGCAATATAGGTGATAGCAGAATTTACTTGTTGCGTGAAAATAATTTTAATCAGATTACAGTGGATCATTCTTTTATAAATGATAATAAATACGAACCTGCATTTTTATCTGCCAATATGCAGTCATATAAAAATTTTCTTCAAAGAGCCTTAGATGGAGGTAATGATAAGCCCGACATTTTCCCGTTGAATGAGGATTATAAAATACTTGAAGATGGTGATATTTTTTTGCTTTGTTCCGATGGATTGATTTTAAACAAATCCCCGGATACTACTGCTCAAATTAAAAGAGAACTTCAGAATGCTTCTACATTAAAAAAAGCCTGCAATTCTTTAGTAAGATATGCATTAATGAATGGCTCAAGTGATAATATATCACTAATATTAGTTGGTATTGGAAACTACAAAATCAATATTGGGAAAAAAAATAAAAATAAAATGTATTTTATAACAAAAAACAAAAAAGGCGTATCAAATTTATTAACAATGCTTATATTTTTATTTACTACAATTTTAATAGCATATTTAATTTCTTTAAACTCTTCTAAAGAAAGTGAGTCACAAGTATTAAGCAAAGAAATTAAAAAAGATTCATTAGCAGAAAGACAATTTTCAAATAGCAATTTTTCGAATAAAAATAATATAGATTGGTCCACATATTACAATAACAATTTATCAAATCTAAATTTGATGGAAGAAAATTTATTCAAGAAAAATAAATCGCTTATAGCAAATGCTCACAATAAAAAAATCAATAAACGTTTTAACAAAAAAGAAAAACTTGATCTGACAGTTATCAAGATTAGACCATTAGAAAAAACAAATACTTTTGAACAAATAACGCCCGATAAATTACTTACTTATAAAAATGAAAAAAATGATACTTTTAAAAATTTACAATATTCACTTGAAAATGATAATGAATTTAACGAGATACTACTAAGACTTGATATTTTAATTAATTTGAAAAACAAGAAAAAATCCGAGCAAATTCTATCGGAATCTATAGAAGAGTATCGTAAAGAATATTATTCTACTTCTGATCCGAACAAAAGAAGAAATATTGAGAACAAAATAAAAATTTTACAAAGTAAAGCAAAAGAAATTAGAAGCCTCAGATGAAAATAAAAAGTTATGCTTGGATTTGGAAAAAAAACGAAAAAATGTCCATATTGCTCGGAATTAATACTGGAAAATGCCATAAAATGTCGTTATTGTGGCAGCTATTTAGGTAATGACAAATTGCATTTTGAACCTCTCACATTTATTGGTGTGGCTTTATCAGCTAAGTTCAAAATTATAAATGAAATTGGGCATGGTGGAACAGCAACAGTATATAGAGCCATTGATTATAAAAGAGAACAACAAGTAGCTCTAAAAGTTATACAACCTCATTTATTATATGATAAAGAATTGGTAGATAGATTTCATCGAGAAGCACAAATATGTTCTGCGCTTAATCATTATAATATTATAAAAGTTTATGATGAGGGTATTGAAAATGGGATTCATTATATGGAAATGGAACTTTTAGAAGGATGTGATTTACATAGAAAAATAAAAAATGAGGGGCCTCTAACTATAAGTGAATTCTATAATATATTTATTCCCGTTGCAGATGCTTTAAGTTATATTCATAACAAAGGATTGATACATAGGGATATCAAAAGTAGCAATATTTTTATTACAAAAGAAAGAAGAACAGTGTTAATGGACTTTGGAATAGCATTTTCTAATAATTACAGTCAACTAACAATGCCTGGTTTTTTAATAGGTACACCAGAGTTTATGAGTCCAGAACAGGCCGATGGAAAAGAAATTGATCTAACGAGTGATATATATTCATTAGGAGTTGTAATGTATTATTCTCTTACAGGAAGATTGCCTTACTTTTCAGATAATCCTGTTGTTACTATTTCCAAAATTCTTAATGAAGATTATCCTCCATTAAGAAATATAAAACCTGATATACCGGAACATATTGAAAAAATTATAGATAAATGCTTAATTAAAAATAAAAAAAATAGACTCCAATCTTGCAACGAGTTAATCTCACTGCTTATACCAAAAAATGTACATAGTAATTTCCTTGAGTATGATAGCGAAAAAACAATAAAAATTAGCACTCAAGATATTGAGAATTATAAAATATTCAATATCAAGCAAAAAAATTCTAAACACATTCCTACTATTTCAAATGTTACTGTAGGAGATGGAAAATTAAAAAGTATTCAAAGATTTTTATTGATTTCAATAGGAATAATTATTGTTTCAATGTTTACATTACAAATGCTTAGACTTGATAAGCCTACTAAAAATATTGAAAAGGAACTATCAGTAAATAATAACGATAGAATAGATAATAATGCTATTAATGATTATGAAAAAAATTATATTGATTCTTCTATAAAGACTGAGGTTTTTGAATCAAATTCAAAATTAACAAATGAAACTGATACCTTTACTAATTCTAATATTCAATTATCACAAGATAATTTATTAAAAAATACTACAGTACCAGATTTAATTGGAATGGATATAGAATCGGCTAAAAGTATTCTTAAATCAAGCAAACTTAGAATTGGGACAATTGATAAAATTCCAAATCCTACGAGACTTAACATTGTTTTAAGACAAATACCCAAAGCTGATAGCAAAGTTAAAGAAGGTACGCTGATAAATTTAATAATCGGGGGTGAATAAAAATATAATGGTAAAGAAAGTTTTGTTGTATATTCAATTTTTATTATTCATTAACAAATTTTACGCACAAGAATTTGTAGGAGTCTATATTGAACTTCCATATGATTTATTTAATAACTATAAAAGACCTATTGGTTTAGCTGTACTTAAATTTGAAGGTTCCGATGATTTTGATACTCACCTAATTGATAAATTAAAATCTAACAGAGTATTTTTTGAAAACTTTGAACTTTTTCCTCAAGAAATTCTTGAAAAGCAAAAGTCTAAGCTCGGAATAAAGTCTATTAATCCAAATGTTTTGAATGTATTAAGAATACTAAAAGATGTACTCGAAATAAATTTAGTCGTGACTGGCAAAATATATAATTCTGATAGCTTAAAGTTAGATTTAATTAGTACTAATGGCAATGTTATTTATTCTTCCGTTTATAAAAATTCACAAAATTCTACAATTGTTAATGATATAGTAAAATTATTTTGGGAAAATAAAGCAACTGTATATTATAAAGCACCTCCTTACGGTATGATTTTTATAGAAGGAGGTGAGTTTATTATGGGAAATGATAATGGCGAACCAGATGAAAAACCAGCACATAAAGTAAAAGTAAATAATTTTTATTTGGATATTCATGAGGTATCCCAAAAAGAATTTGAAAGTGTTATGGGTTATAATCCATCTATCAATAAAAACCCTGAAGCTCCTGTTGAAAATATTACATGGTATGAAGCAAATGAATATGCAAAAAAGGTTGGTAAAAGATTACCTACAGAGGCAGAATGGGAATTCGCTGCAAGAGGAGGTAATAAAACGAATAATATTATGATCGATAGTATAATTAACAAGATTTATTATGCAACAAATTCAAAAGGATCTGCTTATACTAATAAAGAAGCTAAGTACTTTAATGAGCTTGGAATATACAATATGCTTGGTAATGTGTGGGAATGGTGTTCAGACTGGTATAGTAAAGACTATTATTCAGTAAGCGAATATGATAATCCAAAAGGCCCCAATCAAGGAATGTATAAAGTGGTAAGGGGGTGCGGCTGGACGAGTAATATTGATAAATGTACAATTCATTTTAGAAATTCATTAACGCCTAATAGTCGTGGCCCAAGCTTAGGCTTTAGATGTGCTAAAGATTTATAATTAATTATTGTTGATACTTTCATGAAAGAACTTTTAAAAATCATATTAATAACAATTTTTATTAATGTAACTATAATGAGTCAAATAAAAAAACTTGGTATTGCAGATGTACCACAACCAATTTCTTTTGAATATTTTCAATACATTGCAAAAGACGTCTCTGTTAAGGATTCATATGGGATATATTTTTTAACCAATATTAAGGATTTAAAATTTGGTCCCTCCAACTTTATAATGAAATCTTTTGCTGTAGCTGGTGGTTATATAGTATTAATAGATAAAAAATCAACTAAAATAGAACTAAACTCTAATATGTATGAAAGTATAATTATTGATTTTTTAGTTTATGGACTGCGATTTGATCAAAAGAATTATTGGCTTATTAAAATTTCAGAAGAAAATTATAATACATTATCTTTAGTCTATCTGTTAACGAATAAACCAAGTTATGATTTATATATCGATGGTAAGAAACAAGAAAAAAACAAATCTTATTTTTTAAATAAAGGCTACCATAATATAATTTTTACATATAAGAACATTGTTAAATTAAATGATACGATTGAAATATTAAGTTCAGAAAATAATTTTACATATAATTTTTCAGATATTTTCTCGGAAAAAATTATTATTAAATCCTACCCATCAGGTGCAAAAGTATTTATAGATGGAATTGAAGAAGGTAAAACTAATTTAACTACTTTTAAAAATCCTGGGAAATATAAAATAAAAATTGTATTAAATGGATATTATACCATTGATGATTACATAGAGGTAAAAAAAGGGAAAAGAAACACTTTCAATTATTTGTTTACTAAAAGTCTGGCAAGTTTAATAGTTGATACTGAACCAAATAATGTTAATATTACAATAAATGAGAAACCTCTAAAAGAAAAAGAATTTGAGTTCGAAGCTGTTGGTACATATGTATTGGAAATTGAGCGACCAGGTATTAGAAAAATAATCGATACTATAGTTGTAAATAACGGGGATAGATTAAGAAAAAGATATAATTTATTGCTACCAACAGGGACATTGCTTCTAACAATTAATCCAGCAAATGCTACTCTGAAGGTTAATGGGAAAGAAATTGAGCAAAAAGATGTAGTGAAATTAGAAGAGGGATTATATAATATAGAAGTGGAAAAAGAAGGATATGAAAAATTTAGTGAAAGTATCCTTGTTAAACAAAATGAAACAAAAAAGAAAGTTATTAATCTCAAACCATGTTATGGATACTTGTATTTAACTGTTACTGCACCTGGTTATAAGATTAGAATAATTAAAGATAAAGTTATAAAAGAGGTATTCAATAAGAATTTTGTAGATAGCTTATTTGAGGGGAAATATATTTTGGAAGTAACTTCGGGGTCAAAATTTTATCCCTTTATTGATACTATTGTAATTAGTAAAAATGTCACTAAAACAATCAATGTCAATTTAAAGTTGAGAGATATTTATGATGTAAATATAGAAAATGTAATAACTCAGAGTGATGCCATAACAAATTTAAGATTTCAGAAGAAAGGCTATTACTATGAGATTAATTATGACTTAAGAGATAACACAAATGACAAATATGATGTTAAATTATATTTAGTTGATAAATCACAAAATTATGAAAGATTGGTACCATTAAAATACGTTTACGGCGATATTAATGAAGTGAAAGGTCAAAGTAAAAACAAAGTTATTAAATGGGACTTTATTAATGAATATCCTCAAGGTATCGAGAATAATAATTTATACCTCTTACTTAAATCAGAAAAAATTAAGAGCAAAATACCGTGGTATATTTATCCTGCTATTATAGGTGGTGCAGCCACATATATTATAATGAGAAGCAAAGTACAAATCAATGAAGAAAAAACACAATTACCATCTCCGCCTAAAAGACCATAAATAAAATAATTTTACTTAACAATTATGAATAAAAGATTGATCTTGCTTTTTTTTATATTTATCAACCCCATTTGGGGACAATCCAAATGGTCTGAACTATGGTCAGGGTCTCATCAATCTATAATAAATTGTGTGGCATTCTCACCTGATAGTTCTATGATTGCTTCTGCAAGTAATGATAATTTAGTAAAAGTATGGAACACTAATAAAGGAGTATTATTATTCACTTTACATCACTCAAATTGGATTAAAATTGTAAAATTTAGTTATGATGGACATTATATTGTTACTGGTAGTAGAGATAAAACTATTAAAGTATGGAATGCTGCAAATGGTCAGCTTTTATGGACAGGAAATCATAATGACCAAATTAGTTCATTGGCGATAAGTAATAATAATAAATTTATCGTATCCGGGAGTAATGATAATCTATTAAAAGTGTGGGATTTATCTAAAGGAACTTTGATATGGACAGGTTCACATTCAAGTATAGTAACATCGGTTGAATTTAGCAGAGATGATTCGAAGATTGTATCAACTGGTAATGATAAAAAGGTTAAGGTCTGGGATGTAATCTCGGGAAAGTTAATCTGGGAAAGAGAACATACAAATGCTGTTAATATATTAGCTGTTAACAAAATTTATGATAAAGTTGCAACAGCAAGTATTGATGGAATTTTATCTGTTTGGAATTTAAATACTGGCTATAAATATTGGGAAGGAAAACATTCAGGTTATATTTATACACTCGAGTTCAGTCATAACGGGAACATTCTTATATCAGGAGGTGATGATTACAAAATTAAAGTTTGGAATGCTGAATCAGGAACTTTAATCTGGTTTAATACACATAGTGCTTCTATACATGCATCATCAATAAGCAATGATGATTCCAAAATAGTAACAGGTTCTTGGGATAAAACTATAAAAATATGGGAATTAAACTCGGGTAATTTATTATTTAATGGTAAACTTACAAGCTTTGTTGAAACAGTTAAATTCAATAACACTGGTGATATAATTGCTACTGGAAGCGATGATGGGATTTTAAGATTGTGGACAAGCAAATTAATAATTGAATTAATTTCTCCTAAAGGAGGAGAATTATATTATACAAATACTGATATAATATTATCTTGGAAAACTATAAATGTTGATTTTATTAACCTCGAATACTCTACTGATAATGGTGAAAATTGGTATTTAATAGTTTCAAACTATGCATCAAGTATAGGTTCTTACACCTGGACTACAAATAAAATTTCTAATCAATATAAAATAAGAATAAGTGCTTCAAATAATCCGTCTGTTTACGACATGAATGATAGCACCTTTTTTGTTGTGTCAAATAAGAATATAATTTTAATTTTTCCAAATGGTGGAGAGATATTTAGAGCAGGAAGTCAGCAACAAATACAATGGAGCAGTTCTAATATTACAAATATCAAAATTGAATATACAACTGATAACGGTTCTTCCTGGTCATTAATTGCAAATAACATTCCTGCTAATTCTGGCAGTCTTATTTGGACTGTTCCTAACCTGAGCTCTTCTAATTGCAGAATAAAAATCAGTGATACTGATGATCCATCCATATTCGACATTAGCGACAATGTTTTTACAATTCTCTCAAAATCGATTACTGTTCTTTCTCCCAACGGGGGAGAAAACTGGATTACTGGAAGTCAACAATCAATACGGTGGAATAGTCTTAATGTTATAGGGTTAAAGATAGAATATAGCACAAATGATGGCTTATCCTGGTCATTAATTGCAAACAACATTCCT